>JBAUFP010000060.1:0-5654 GCA_049679205.1 bacterium
TTCACATACAACCCCCTTTACTTATAATCGCCTGCATATATAATTGACCCTACTTAACGTCTATGAATCATCTTTTCTACGAATACGAACCACGACCCACGATTACGATTTTGATCCAGTATCTCAACCCTACAAAGATCGACAATGGGTAAAGGTTAAGATGCTCGACGCCCATCAGCATAATCGTCATCAGTTTCCAGCATCCAAACCTTCACCCCTGGACTATTTTTTCAAGGAGGTTCAATGATTTTCATTATATTAGCCGGTGTCTTTGCCCTCGCCCCGCCGACAGGAGTGAATGCATACGATACACCAAACGACGGTGGGGGTCGAATAACCGTCGAATGGCAGTTGTCGGCAGACGATACCACAATCGAAGGTTATGAGATCTATCGGAGCGAAACTGAAGAAATCTATGAACTGGTTGGCTTCCTTGGCCGTAGTCGTACGCACTACGCGGATGAGACCGAGGATGGCATAGACTATTTCTATAAGGTCGCCGCTTTGCAGGACACGGTACGGTCTTATTCAGAGCCATCGCCGCCGGTCATCAGCAGACCCCAGTGGTTTGATGCCAGTTCTCTCAATCTTCTCGTTGGCATGATCGTCTCGTGCGCGGTCATTCTATATTTCATAAACCAGGCAAGACGGGGTAAGGAACTCTTCATCCGCAAGATCAGTGGACTCGACGCGGTGGATGAAGCAGTTGGCCGGGCGACTGAGATGGGTAGACCGATACTCTACTGTATGGGCATTGGACTCGTGGATTACATTGCCACGATCGCATCTTTCAATATTCTTGGTGAGATCGCAAAGAAGACCGGACAGTATGAAACACCCTTGCTCGTACCGACCTCGGATCCTGTAGTATATACTGTAGCACGCGAGATCGTAAAAGAATCTTACGCCACCATTGGCCGGCCTGATCTATTCGACTCGGATAAGGTATATTTTGTCACCGACTCACAGTTTGCATATGCTGCCGCAGTTGACGGTGTTATGCTTAGAGAAAAACCGGCGGCGAATTTCCTCATCGGTTATTTCAAGGCTGAATCGCTGATCATCGCCGAAACCGGAGCATCAACCGGCGCGATCCAAATCGCCGGCACTGACCAGATCACACAACTACCATTCTTTGTGACCGCCTGTGATTTCACACTGATCGGCGAAGAATTGTATGCTGCTTCCGCATATATCTCGAAAGAACCACTGCTCCTGGGTGCTATCAAAGGTGAGGACTTGGGCAAGATCATAATACTAAGCATCCTTATTGTCGCCTCGATCATCGGATTAGCAACTAGATTCCCGGTCCTCAATCTTTTTCGATAGGAGTAACCTATGAAGAGAAGATTTCCTTTGTTACTGGTTCTTATATTCGGCATTTTGGGAATAATCCCTTACTACATACCCCACGCAACATACCAGAATTTCGATAATGGCATGAGAAATGATTTCTTGAGAATACTTTCCGCCTTTGCCATAATTCTTGGGCTCGTCAGTCTCCTCAGGGTACATCAAGACAAGATAAAACGGAAGCGAGAAAACTGGCCGTACTCATACGTGCTGATTATCAGTTTCGTGGTGAGCGGCATCATCGGCCTGTTCGGCGGTGTCGAGGGCGAGTTATTTCTGCCGACCCGAATCGCTGGGCTCCAGTTCGACATTCAAACCTTATATCTCAACGTCATCGTGCCCCTCGGCTCAACCATGTTCGCCCTACTGGCATTCTTCATGGCCTCGGCTGCGTACCGTGCCTTCCGCGCCCGCTCTTTAGAGTCTAGCCTGCTGCTTAGCGCGGCATTCATCATCATGATCGGTGTCCTACCGCTAGCCGACAAGATCTCTATCCATCTACCTGCATTTGCCCAGTGGATAATGGATATCCCAAACGTCGCCGCAAAACGAGGGATCACCTTCGGCATTGCTCTTGGTGCCATCGCCACCTCTCTGAAAATCATCCTCGGTATTGAACGTTCATGGCTCGGAGGTAAGGAATGAAAATAATCGAATACTTATCACGACTGGACCGGCGTATCGTGTATTTGGTACTCGCGATCGCGGTAATGCTACCCTTAGTGATCCCTTCGGTACAGAAAGTCCGAGTCATGACCCCGGTATCAAAACTGTTCAACGCGGTTGATGCCATTCCTGATGATAGAATACTAATGCTCGATTTTGACTATGACCCACAAACCCTGCCCGAGATCGAACCGATGGGGGTTGCGGTCTTGCGCCACGCTTTCCAGCGCCGCATAAAGGTTGCCGCTCTATCCCTGTATGTACAGCCCCTGGGCCTAGCCAAGAAAGCGCTTGACCAGGTCACCGAAGAATTCAACCGGCGCGCGACTTCACGCGCCGATAGCATCATTTACGGACGTGACTTTGTGTTTCTCGGCTGGCAACCGCCACCCATAGTTCCTCTTTTAGGCATGGGCATAAGCATCACAAATGTCTATACGAGAGACTACTATGGATATCGGACTGATTCACTGCCCATGATGCGCAGGGTGAGAAATTTCAATGATGTTGGAATTCTCGTTTCACTGAGCGGTGCTAGCGCACCACTCTGGTGGGTTGCCTATTCACAAACCCGCTTTGGCGTCGCGGTAGGAGCGGGTATTACGGCAGTCAGCGCGTCGGAGTTCTATCAATACTACCAAACCGGGCAGTTCTCAGGATTGATGATTGGCATGAAAGGCGCGGCCGAGTATGAAGAGCTGGTTGAAACGAGGCTCATGCTGAAAGACCGGCGTAAGGCAAGTGAAGCGCTCGGCTCCTTAACCGCGGCTCATCTCACGATGATCGTTTTCATTATTATTGGCAATGTCGGTTACTTCATAAGACGTCGTGGTAAGGGAGGGTCAAAATGATCATAGCAATTGATCTTCATCGCTGCCTGCCCCGTAGGTTGTCAAACGTACGGGGTAATCTATTTCAAATCTCCGCCTGCCCCGTAGGTTGTAAAACGTATGGGATAATCAAAGGGGGCAACCATGAATATCGCACATGACCCCTGGGTTTGGATCAGCGGGTTCTTGACGATCTGTATATTCTCGTTTCTGTACCGGGATAACCCGTTCTACAAATTCGCTGAACATCTATTTGTTGGCGTTGCCAATGGTTATTTCTTGACCTTTACTGTGCACCGCGTGCTCATACCCAATCTCTTCTCGCCGCTCTTCAATGAAGGTAGGCTGTTTTTCATCCTTCCATTCATGATCGGCATGCTTTATATCATGAGATTTATACCGCGAGTGTCATGGTTGGTACGCATACCGATTGCGGTAACGATCGGCTATTATACTGGTGCAGTAATACCGGCGACGGTTCAAGCCGACATCATCAGGCAAATTCAAGGCACGATTCTCACGCCATCTAATTTTCAGGCGTGGAATGCTGGTTCGAGCGGTGTCGTATGGTCGGTGATTCTTTTCATCGGTGTGGTATGTACCCTATCTTACTTCTACTTCTCAAGCGAGCATAAAGGAGTGCTGGGCGTGACTTCAAGAGTCGGGATCATCTTCATCATGATCGGTTTTGGCGCGGCATTCGGCTACACGGTGATGGCGCGGGTTAGCCTCTTGATCGGTCGCTTCCAGTTCATCCTCGGACCATGGTTAGGGATAATTGAATAGTAGTAATCTCCGTAATAAAAAAAGGGGAGACATGAGGTCTCCCCTTGTTTCTTAACCTAAGTAGATTAGTGTAGAGTCACGATCTTATGTGTCGCGTTACCCTGTTCAGTTTCGAGCACGACAAAGTAGGTACCGTTGGCCAACTGCGAGGTATTGATGTTGAATTCCTGCTCACCAGTAGCCTGACCGCTATACACGTTGTCGACCACACGACCGCTCACATCATAGACCTTCAGTGATATATTGGCCGTACCCGGCATCGTGAATGCTGCTTGGCAGGTATTCGAGGTCACCGATGGGGTTACGCCGAATCTGTACAATCCGACGAGGTTCTCATACATTTCCTCAACACCGGTTCCCCAAGGATATACCCGCTCGCTCTCGAAGTACAGTAGCAGTGCGGTTCCATCCACCCACACGGCATATGTTCTGCAACTAGGAGCATCCGGAACCAATTGATGCGCTACCTCAGTCGCACTCCAGTCACCCCAGACAATCGTTGTCGTTGCTTCGGAAAGCGGATACGAGATCGTCCAGTTCTGGCCACCGTCCACCGTGTAGATTCCCTGAAGGTGTGCACCATTATGGGTCGAACCAATGAGCACGTTGGACTTGTATGAAGCCAGTATCATATTGCTTGTAGGATCATAGGAAAGTGATGGATACTGGCTGGGCACGCATTGCCCAAAAGCGCCCGAGTCCGTACCGATAATGCCGGCATCCCAGAGACTCCATGTCCAGGCACCTGGTGAGCCAGTACCCTTCATCACATACGGTCCGCCACCCGGTGTGCCAATATCGTTATGGATAAACCATGGTTCGTCGTTGATGACCATGCAATCGATCTCATGCCACCAGAAATTCGACGTCATCGTGGCGGGGACAATATCCAGTACTGTCTCCGCACTCCAGGTAAAACCACCGTCAGTAGATTCCATGTAGTACGGAGCATGTATGGAATCAGTCCCGCCCAGGTTACGATAATCGTGGTAAGTATAGACTACATAACCACCTGTGCCATGCGCCAGATTACCGCATGCACCATCCGGGGTGATATGGGCCATCGGAATGGTGTCGCTCCAGGTATAGCCACCATCACCTGAAACCCAGGCATATGCCCACTCGTTACCATTGGTCAAGTAGCTCCACGCGGTCGCAACGACATTCGACGGGTTATCCGGGTCGTGTACGATATCTGGTTCCCACGGAAACATGGCCGGAGGCTCAGAGTTCGGCAGGATCGTCGGCACCGAGAACGACGGCGCTGAAGGTACGTTCTCTTCGATCATCACATTGATCTGGCCATCATTATAACCCTGTGTGTTTACCTGATAGCAAAACCACAGATGACCAGCTACTGAATTGAAGTCAGCCACGCCATCAACACCATTGTACATTCTTCGTGCAGGACCACTGAACGGACCATACAAAGTCCAGGTTGCACCACCATCAAGTGAATAGGCAACCTGTGCCAGCATCGCGTTATTCGGATCGCCCGAGGGCGAGCCATACAGCACGGCGATCGCCTCGCCGCCGCCGGACACGGCAATACTCTTACCTTGTGATCCCATGACCGCACGAATATCGCCGACTGAATCGATCATGATGCGATCCCTCATCGGTGTTCCATGGGTCATGCTTGCCGGACCTTCTGGATCTTTCTGGTCCACGTTGTACGGCAGAGCCCAGCCCAGAACCATAAGGGCCAAAAGTAACATACCTAACCTTTTCATTACTTCCTCCTTTTTATAGGGTAGTTTTCTGTGCATTTTATGCCTGATCTTTTTACGAATTACCACCTCCTCTCTCGATACAAGAATAGCTTATGCGTGCAGACCCTATTAGGGTCGGCACGCATAAGTTCAGTTAGAATCCGCTCGTCAGACCAATGCGATGCGTGGTCTTGAGGATGCCCTTATTCATATAGGCATAATCAATCTTGAACTGGGTAACACCAGTCCGCAGATGAAAACCCACCCCGGCACTGAGGTTGTTAAATAACATCATAAAATCATCACC
>JBAUFP010000061.1:0-4536 GCA_049679205.1 bacterium
TGCGTAGTCTCCTGCCAAACGAAAATCAGGCCGCCAACTTGACAGAAATCAGAAGGGCCATCAACTCCCGGATAGAGTCTTCTGCAAGGACCACTGAACGGCCCATACAAAGACCAGGAAGTTCCGGCATTTAGCGAATAGGCGATCAGTACCTGCATTGAATTATTGGGATCTCCAGTCGGCGCGCCGTAGATGACGGCTATAACGTCGCCATGCTCGCAAACGATGATGTTCTTACCTTGCGATCCGAGGATAGCGCGTATGTCACCGACTGAATCGATGAAGATCTGATCGCTATATAAATGTGATGGCTTTCCTTTCATGTTTTCACCATGGACATTGAATCGCTGAGGTCCGAAATGAGCAAAGCTCAATACAATCAATAGTAAGAGAACTGAACATCTTTTCATATCACCCTCCAATCAATCTGCTACGACGAATTTCAAAACTTGTGTTGAGCTTGCTGTTTCAAGCCTCGCAAAGTAAATTCCCTTAGGCAATCTCGAAGTAGGGATTTCAATTATATGGCTACCTGTTTCGATGTTTCCTCTGTATAACTCTCTCACCTTTCTCCCGGCACAATCGAGAATTGTGATACTTGCTTCACATTTAACGGGCGTGGTTAGTCGCAATTGACAAGCATTGGAAACAATGGTTGGTGAGAGCGTGAGGCTAAGCTTTGTTGTTTTGACATCATCATTCTCTTCGATACCTGTGGGCAGGAAGGATTTCACAAGTCCTCTTTCGAAATAGAGGATGAGGTCAACTTCGTGAGCCCAGAGTGCATACGAGTAAATATTACCATCAACATTTGCCAGACGATGGGCAACGTCGGTTGAATTCCAATCATCGAATGCGATTTGTCCAATATTCGGGGCGGAAAGCGGTTCAGTGATGGTCCAGTTTGCACCGTTGTCCGTCGTGTAGATACCGCCAATATGAGCGCCATTGTAATAAATAGTACCTGCATATTTCTTGTAATAATATGCTTTATAACTTGCCAAAACAGTGTTGCTTACTGGATCATACGATAGGTTAGGATATTGATTTGGGTAGCAGTAGAACGTCGTATCGGCAATGGTCAGTGAACAAGTACCGAGTTGTTTGACATCAAATTTCTCCCATGTCCAGTTCCCAGGATTGCCTATTCCGTGCATCAGATATGGCCCACCACCAGGCGCTCCGATGTCGGTATGAATTGCCCATGGCTCATTGTTCACAACTTCACAGTCGAACTCATGCCACCAGAACATTGAACCACTGTTTACCGGAACACCGGGTATCGGTGCTTCCGGACTCCAAGTGTAGCCACCGTCAGTTGACTCCATGTAGTATGGGTATGGTGTCGAATCAGCTGGCACGTACGTGTAGTAGTCCTGGTAAGTATAGAAGACATAACCATCTGTGCCTTGTCGGACGTGTCCAGAGGCACCGTCCTGCGTGATGAAAGCCATCGGAATACTGTCGGTCCAGGTGTAGCCGCCATCATCTGAAATCCAGCAGTATGCCCATTCATTACCAGAGAGCAGTAAGCTCCAGGCGGTAACCACAAGATACGATGGATTGTCTTGCGCTATCGCGATACACGGTTCCCATGGCCACATTGCGGGTGATTGTGAATTCGGTAGAATAGCAAGTATGGAGAAGGATGGAGCTGAAGGAACATTTTCTTCGACCATCATACATAACTCGTCGTAATACCCGTATCCTCCGTGGAGGGACATGATAAAGTAGATCTGACCAGGATTTGTGCAGAAATCCGGTGAGCCATCGATTGAGACTTCTACTGTTTCTGCATATCCAAATGGCCCATAATAAGACCAGTTTGCGCCAGAATCTGTCGAGTAGGCAATTTGCACTATCATACCAGGCATTTCCGTTACGCCATATATGACTGCCACGTTGTCACCATGCTGACAGACAGTAATGTTCTTACACTGTCCGAGTACCGTACTGATATTCCCGATCGAATCGATGAAAACACGATCAGCGAAAACCATACCTTTGGGCGACGAAATGCGCTGGATATCCTTAGGTTTGTCTGTTAATGCATACTCCGCGAAGATCATAACAGTAAAACACAGAAAACATAGACATTTTTTCATGTAACCCTCCTGTTATTGTTATTGTGAGATTAATCTGAAAAGGTGAAATAAGTGTGAAATTAGGGGTGTTTTCTTGTTTTATTGTCCGCTACGGACTCACGGGAGCAGAGCAACGTATTACTTCACAAGGCTATCGTAAAACTCAATGGTCTGACGTCGTGGCTTGGTTTTCAAATCTTTCTTAAGGACTTGCCTGAATTCATCGAAATCCTTTTTTATTTCATTATTTTTTTTAAACTTGGCTAATACAATCCACAATTTCTTATGGTATTCTTCATCATAACAATTTTGCGCAACAAGTTTTTGGCACCATGATGCACATTCACGATAATTCTTCTTCTGAAATGAGATATCGGTCATGATCGCAAGAGCCTCTTCGTATTTCTTGTCGTAAAAGCTGCGCATTGCTTCGACCCAGTCATCATACCATCCTTTGGCAAATCCATCTTGATAGAGGGCTATTGCCTGCATTACGTATTCCTGGCGTACATTTTTCCTGGATATTGCTTTCTTTGCCTTTTGGATTAATGCTTCGAATTCTTCAATATCAATCCATACGGAGAAATCCGGCGCGAACTGATACTTCTTGTTTCTGTATATCACCGGGTTATCATGATATGCAATGACTGAGCCAAATGCCTGGCGAATATGATGCATTGCTTTGCGTAGATTCTTAGCACCACTGCTTGGTGATGTTTCTTTCCATAGCGCTTCAATGAGAATCTCCCGCGATATCATTTTTTCATGATGCGAACATAAATGGCAGGATAATTTCAGGGCCTTTGATGTTTTCCAGGCATGGGATTTGATCTTTTTGCCATCAACGATTATGTGAGGCGTGCCGAAAAGATAAACCTCCACAAGGTGGTATGGAACCTGCCAGCGCTTCAGGACCATTAAGGTGTAGGATTTTGTTAGTTTCATGAGGTGCCCAATTACCCACCGTTCTTCTTTCATGAACTTTGATAGAGTATAATCGTACGACTTCTCCTCGCTTAATCTTGCCGCTCTGCGTAGAGCCTTTGATGTTTCATTTGCGCGACCCTTGATGTGCATCAGTTTTGCCCACTCTAACAGGGCAAGAAACGATTCATAATTCAAAGCATACTTTTTCGCGAGCTTAATTGCTTGGGCAAGCAGATTCTCCGCGTTGAGTAACTTGTCTTGAGCAATACGTAAGCTTGCTTCTATAATATGTATAGAAACAGCATCTGCGTCATCGCGCGGTTTTTTTAGTCTCCAGATCTCGGCGAGGCTCTGCTCAGCTTCAGCCAGGTGGTCCTGCGCAGTATGGATCCGGCAGAGATCTTTATTTACCAAGGAGATCATTCGGTTCAGGTGCAGGCTTTCGAAAACCTCAACTGCTTTTCTAAGATATTCTAGTGCCATCTTCAGATCGCCAAGATCTTCGTGATATATTGCATACCCACGCCAAATCAGAGCGAGGGAACACTTGTCACTGTATTTTTCGCATAGCCCAAGGCCGAGTTTAAGGATTGTGGCGGCTTTGGTGGTATTACCTAGACAAAGGCTCAGCCGGACCGCATTGTAGAATATGGAGCCACATTGGGGTGAGAAATCTTCTTCTTTCTTCAGGAGTTCTACGGCATTCAGGAATTTCTCATGAGCACCGTGCAGATTGCCTGCCTTGCGTTCGGCCATGGACCAGTTATTTATTATACTCGCCTCGAGCCCCTTGTTTTCAGGAAATCGTCGCACGATTCTGGAAGCTCTCTTGAAACATTCAATTGCATCCTTTAATCTCTTGCCGCCCGCTTTGGAATAGATTAGCCCTAAAGAATTGAGCATAGCTGCGCTCGAAAGAGTTCGCTTCGCCGGCGAAATTTCTAGGGCATTGTTCAGCCATCGTTTTGCGCTCTTGAAATTGCCCAGGTTGAAATGTATTGAGCCCAAGTCATAATATGCGTGCGCCAATGTCTGTGGCTTTTTCTTTTGTTTCTTAAGCAACCGGATTGCCTTTGTGATATTACTGGTTGCTTCGTTCGGGTATCCATTGAACAGTTGGGCATAGCTGTAGATCATTAGTAATTCCGCATCCTTGTTTAGGGTTTTCATTGGCAACTCTTCAATGTATGAAGCAAGCGTGCTGCTATTACCGCTATTTGTTATGTCATAGCCCACTTTACGGATCAGGCTGATAGCTTGCGTCTGATGTCCGGCCTCGAGATAATGAGGTATTGCCAACGCCGTTTGTCCGGTCTTACGGAAGTGGTTTGCAACCTTCAGAAGTGTTTTCTTCTTTGCTCGGATGTCGGACCATTTTAAGATGAGAAAATTTCTGAACAGATTGTGAAACCGGTAATTGCCATCAGGTAGGCGTGAAATAAAGGCATTTCTTTGTTCCAAATGACACAATATCTCGCCTGAATTTCGCTTGCCGGTTATCTTATTGCACACCTCATGGTTCAAC
>JBAUFP010000062.1:0-9347 GCA_049679205.1 bacterium
AAAGGTAAGTCACCGTAGAAGGATCAGAAACATCAGACTCCTGATAAAGCAGGGTTGTGGGATCAGGGTTCTGGTCTCCATAGAACCACACCGTCATCGGATTGCCCTCAGGGTCATCCACCGTGGCACTCAAAATAGCCGAATCCGCTGTGGTGGCAGAGGCACTATCCGGAGAGTTGAGAGTAATAACAGGTGGTAAGGTGTCAGGGCCAGGTGCAACTACATCGAAGTACCTCGTTTCTGAAGTATCTTCGTTTACCCCATCACTAACTATCCCGTTCCAATAATAACGCCCCCCAGCCAACTCGGAAGAATAGTTGGCGGCAATCTCCTGAGGAGTTAAGGCCCGGTTGGTGATCCTGACTTCATCCATGGTTCCATCAAAAGCTTCAGGAAGACTACCAACAGATCTGCTCCCTATCTGCAGAGGCTGGTTGTTCGCGGTCAAAGTCGCAGGGCCTGACATTTGAACTGTTTGATCATCCAGATAGAAATCAAGCGTTGTACCTGAACGAACAATTGCCACATAGCTCCACTGACCAACTGTGGGAATTAAACTCGACTGATACTCCGTAGCGCCACCAGCATAGAAAGAGAGCCCCTCATTGTCACTGTTCAAATACATCTGGTAGTTACAGGTTCCTCCGGCATCCCTTTTGGTAATTATTGCGTGATCCGCGGTAAGTGCATCCGGCTTGATCCACGCCTCCAACGTCAAGTCGCCAGTAATGTCCAGACTTGCTGCATCCGACATCTGAACGTAGTCATCAACACCATCGAAGCTCAAAGCAAAACCGAATCTTCCAGTCGTCCAAGTTGCCCCTGAGATGGTTCCATCATTGTTATTGGCTGTTTCATCAGATGCTGTGGTACCACTATTCTCATTGAAATGCCACAGACCAGCTGTATTGGTATCCACCTCCAATTCCTGAGGTAAACTGCCCCAAACGTAAGTCACCGTAGAAGGACTCGACAAACTCGACTCCTGATAAACAAGGTTCGTAGGATTAGGGTTCTGGTCTCCATAGATCCATAGAGTCATCGGGCTTCCGTCAGGATCTGACACCGTAGTACTCAATTCCATGAAAGAGCTTGTAGTCGTGCTATCATTGGGAGGACGATTCAGCGTTATCACCGGGGGCAGAGTATCTGGAGTAGGCGAAAGAACGCTGAAGTACCTGGTCTCTGAAGTGGTCTCATTGGCGCCATCGCTCGCCTTGACCTTCCAGGCGTAGCTCCCAACCCCTAATCGATAGGCGTCCGCAATCTCCTGGTCTGTCCGAGTTCTGTTTGAGATTCTCACCTCATCCAAACTACCCAGATAATATCCACCGACCGAAAGATCTGGCTGCGCTGATCCTATAAATAAATCGCTACCAGGGGTGTACCCTGAGTCGATCGTTCCAGGGGTATACTCCTCTCTATCCAGTTGTCCGTCTATATAGATCCGGTGATATTGTCCATCAAACGTCACCGCGATATAGTGCCATTCGAACAGTGGGACTGCGCCATATGAGTTGCCCTCAGGTGCCATTCCAATCGGCTGACCGTTTATGCTAATGGGAAACTCAATTAGGTTACCAACATCACTCCCCCTTGTTTGCATGGCCAAACCATATGTAACATATAAGGGAGCAGGCCATGCCCCCAGTCCATATGGCTTGCTAAGCATCTTGCTCCAACTCCTGTTGTCTTCCCTGTATGTCCACAGTTCAATACTGATCGCCGACGTCGGATTTAAGCTCGGTGAGTTCAATACTCGAACATAATCGTCAACCCCATCAAAATGCAAAGCTGAGCCGAATCTACCAACTGTCCAAGTTGCGTCAAAAATTGTCCCGTGATTGCCATTCGGCGAAGCATCGTAAACTGTATCTCCTGAACCTTCGTCAAAGTGCCATAAGCCGATAGTGCTGGTATCAGCTGTCAACACGGGAGCGGTCCAGTTGTAAGTAATATATGAACCGCTTGCGACATTCTCTTGTACGTAGAACAAATCTGAGGCATCGCTGATATCTCCATAGATCCAAACGGTCATCGAGTCTTCATCTGGATCAGTCACTGTCGCGGCAAGTTCCATGGAATCATTCGTTGTGCTGGCACCGTTAGCTGGATATTCCAATTCCACAACCGGGGCAACCGGCGACAAGATGGAGTATTTAATGCCCAGCGGAGTGTCACCGTCGGACTCAGAGATATACAGACTGAAGCCATATGCGCCACCCTCATTTTTTACCTTCACCAGAAGGTCATTGACCCCTTCCTGGAGATTTATCTGCACTCCAGGATAATTCTGTATCATCGACCAGCTACCAGTGTTGTTATTCTGGTATTCGATCACACCATTAAGCCAGACCTTAATCCCATCGTCTGCACCCAATCGCAGATAAGCTGTCTGAGCGGAGTCAGCGATTATTCGGGTGAAGGCATAGCTGATGCAATTCGACGGACTACCGAAGTAGGCAGCAAGGTCACAATAATCCCTCATATTGGTCCAGCCAACAGCTGTCCACTCCAGTCCGCCACTACTATCACCCTCCACCGGCGAAACCCCCGCTTCTCCACCCAAATAGTCGTAGTCCAGATCAATGCCGCTATACGAACCATTGATGAGCCAAGTTCGGTTACCTCGACCCTGGTAATAGCCCAAGCCACGGACAGAGGGCATGGCCCAGTCGTAGGCGACCTCTTCAAGACTAGGTCCTGCTACATCAATTTTATCGAGGCGCCAGTTGCCGTACCCCTTCTGATTGGCCAAGTAGAGAGTTTCAATGTCATAGGGGTTCCTCCCCATAGCCGTGACGGTCGCTGCATCAACCGATACAGGATCTCGGCCGGCAATCACCAGATTTCTCTTTATGCTTGTTCCCTTGAGTGACTTTCCTTCACCCGCTTTCCACGGTCCAGCTCCCTCAATCCCCCAGAAACATGGGATCACCACAAAATCAGGCGGATGATAGGACATCAGATCGACTATCGTTTTCTCTATCTGGTCCGGCTCTGCGCCGCTGTGAGGAAGCCCCATGTGGTTCCAGTAATCTTGGTTGTACACCTCAGCTGGAGAGATACCGACATAGAGCTTGTTGGATAAAGTCACCCGCGCCAGCCCATGGGTTTTCATGGCGGGTATGGCAATTAGTTTGTTGCAGTTCACGATGGCATCTGGGATGTAATAGGAACTCTGCGAATATCCACCTCCAGGAACCGGACGTTCGGTATATGGGGACTGACTGGAGTAGTTGAGATCCATATAGTCCACCGTTACGAGTGGGAATGTGTCGAGCTCAGCAGTCATGTCCTCCCAAGATAAGTTACCATAGTGTGACCAATGGACTGTCCAGCCATCTTCAGTTTGCGATGGGGGACAATTAGGTTCACCGAGTTTCCTCCATGTTCCTCCCTCGGCGACCGTGATGTGAAGGGGAATATCCAACTCTATGAGCTGTTCGATAACACTTTTTCCCACCCTCAAATCGGTGCAAGTCCCCTGTTTGGACCAAGTCCAGTTGCCCGGGACGTAGGGAACAGTAATCATGTTGACTTTGATCAAAACCCAATCGTTAGCCTCAATTACCGGGCCAAACCCTCCAGCCCTCTGAATGGCGAGTTTGGTTATGGAGTCTACCTGTTCATAGGTCAGTGTAGCATCCAGAGGTGCTTGTAGGCCGCCCAAATCGGGATCATTTGACTGACAGATCCCAACGATTGAGTTTTGTTTTGAGGATAGCTCATTTAATGAGCCGATTATGAACTGACTTTGTTTTTGGGCCACAGTGCTTGTGATGTCCCAGAGGACAAGCACCGCTATTCCGACCAGCACAATACTCCATATTGCCCATACTGACCTTCTTTTAGCTTTAGCACTCATGCCATCTTCCTCCTCTCTCTAGAAAAGGTTGGGGGCGTTGGATTTGATTCCAACACCCCTCATTTCACAAAAGACTTATTTGATCATAACCATCTTCCTGGTGGCGGTAAAGTTACCAGAGACCATGCGATAGAAATAGATTCCACTGGAGGCCTCCATCCCAGCCTGGTTCCTACCATCCCACATCACAGTGTGAGACCCAACTGGCTTATACTCAGCAACCAGAGTGCGGACCAGCTCTCCTCTGATATTATATATCTTTAGTGAGACCTCTCCAGCCTGAGGCAGCTGATAAGCTATCTGGGTCTGGGGGTTGTAGGGATTGGGATAGTTCTGGCTGAGCTCATAAGTTGATGGAACCTGAGAGGTGGCCTCATATTCTGCATCCTCCTGGCCGGCTGAAAGTTTCTGGTTCTCACCATCCCGCAGGTCAATCAGGCTGAAGGATAAGGACAGATCCCTTTCCTCCAAAAGCCTGAAGACTATGCTGGCTATCTCTCCTGAACCTCCAATGCTAACCTCTCCTCCTAACAAGGCTAAGCTCACGTCCACATGGTGGTCTGTGTCTCTTCCATCAAAGAAAAGAGGATAAGAAGCAGCTTTTAGCTTACCGCTTCTGTCCACCCGGACAAATTCAAGCTGGGAAGGATCATAAGGAAGAACAAGGTGCATGCTTTTTACCGTGCCCGGATTGTTCCTCAGAAGCACCTTCACCTCAAACTCCTGCCCCAGCTCTAAGTCAGTCGTTGGCATGACCAAGGAGAGTGCCAATGGTCCTGAGATATCCTGATCTGCAAATATCGGAGCAATCTTCAGGAGAGGACTAACCGCAGCGAAGTTGATGGCGAAAACCACTAAATCCTCAAACTCTACCAAGTCGTCTGTGGTTGGTATCCCTCTGGGACTGCCGCTGTAAGTGGGTCCTATGTCAAACTCAGGATCATAACCAGGTTCACCCAGGGATGTCCAATATGCGTTGGAAAGCACTTGCAAATCTTCGAAATACACTTCACCGTCATAGCCGTTGGTACCCACATCTCCCAACCAGTAGCTCGTGGCTCGACCTTGCTGCGCGGAAGTAGCCGTCGAGTAGTTGCCAGCCGCATCGACTGTAAAGATAGCATAGTGATATACATCCCTGGTCAAGTTGGACAAATCATCGGTATCGACATGTGATGTTCCTGTGCCCGAATACACACGATCGAAGTTTACCGTGTCTGACGGATATGATCCTTCTGCAGGGAAGCCAGGATCCCCATACTCCGGATAACCGTGACCGCCACTGTACCAATCTGACCTCATGATTACTGTATGGTCGAAGTCGCTCGTTGCATTTGTCCAGTTCAGAGTAGCCTTATTGTGACCCGGTTCAACCGAAAAGTCAGTCGGAGCATCAGGTGGTTCCGTATCCTTGTAAAACTGCCAGCTTAACTCGCCCCCGTCACCGTTGACATTATTCACATCGTCATCTGCCATGAAGTAAACGGTGTGTGTGCCCTCAGCAAGCGCCCCAAATCCCGGCAGTGTCCAGCCATTGTTGTTCCACGTAGTACCAGACACATCGGCAAACAAGGAGACCCAACTGCCTACATAACTGTCTATCTGATAGAAACCGTCATCCAGGTCGCAGTCGTCTACAAAACCAAAGATGCTAAAGACCGGCGCCGTATTGTAATACCCGCCTTCCGCCTCCGCTATAGTCTGCATCGTTGGCGCTGCAGTATCATCTATGGTGATGGTCTGATCACAATTGTCTGAGTTGGTGGCATCGTCAGTTGCTGTCCAGGTACGTGTGATGACATTGCCGACCTGGACGTCTGAGTAGGTAATCACCGGGTCGGGATCACAGTTATCAGTCGCCGTCGCTGTTCCGGTGTTGGATGGATCGGTCGACTCGCCGCACCCCACCGTTAGATTAGAGGGACAGGTGATGGTCGGAGGGGTGATATCCGTGATGGTAACATCGAACGTGCAGTTATTGCTGTTAGCCGCTGCATCCGTTGCCGTGAGGGTGACAGTGGTGCCCCCGGTAATGAGAGTTCCAGCCGTAGGGCTCTGCGTTACCGTGGGAGAGGGATCGCAGTTGTCACTAACCCCCGTGGCCAAACCGGTATAATCCGGTAATGTCGCCTGGCAGTTCGCATCGCCATTCAATGTTTGGTCACCAGGACAGGTGATGGAGGGAGGGATGTTGTCAGACAGGGTTACATCGAAAGTACACTGTGCCGTATTCCCATTGCCATCATCAGCCGTCAACGTGATTGTCTCTACTGTACCATGTCCGCTGATCACGGTTCCCATCACCGGTGACTGCGTTACCGTCGGGGTTGCCGTACAGTTGTCACTGACCCCCGTGGCCAAACCGGTATAATCCGGTATGCTGAAATTACAGCTGCCATCTACATACTCGGTGCGGTCACCAGGACAGGTGATGGTCGGATCCTGATTGTCCTCAACGATTACATCAAAATAACAGGTGTCGGCGTTGCCCGCATCGTCGGTGGCAATAACTTCCACCGGGGTTGTACCGACCGGGAAGATCGAACCCGAGGGAGGATTGGCTACGATGCTCGGAGTGGTCGTGAAATTGTCGCTCGCCGTTGGTGTGAAAGTGACGACGGCACTGCACAGGTCTAAATCGTTCCCCTGCGTAATATCGCCAGGACATGTTACTACTGGCGGCGCGCAGTCGATTTGAATCGTTGCCCCAGAGGAAATGCTATGAGAAATAGGCTGGTTGTCGGCGTCCCGCAAGTCCGTGCGCATGAACGTAATACTTGTTGAAGCCACTTCGTTATCGGCCGACAGGACAATCCCAACAAAATCGCCTGGTCCGTCAAAGTCGCCTGTCAGGATTCCAACATTGATTAGAATAGAATCGTCGGCAGGATAGGCGGTCCAGTCCACGAAAGAATTCCCTTCGAGAACGGCGCTTTTAATGACGGAGCTTGGAGTTACATAACTGGCGTCATAGCCAAGGGTGAAAGCGGCCGCTTCCACACCTGTTATGGCACCATTGAGATATATCCATAATGTGTCCACAGCATCGCAGGCGTCGACCTGAGAACCGGGAGTAAGTGAAACCTCTTGTGCTGATGCAGAACTTAAAAATGGCATGTAAAAGATGGCCACGAGTGCACAGAAGTAAAAGCCCCACTTAATCAGTATCTTTGAGTTCATGGCTCCTTTCCTTTCACAAAAAGGTTTTGTTTCTCCTGTTTACGCAAAGCAACTTTCCATTTCACGACTCACACACAGGCGGTGGTCCTGCCTTATACAGATAGCTGACTAGGTAAACCACGTCGCCAACGTTGACTATGCCGTCAGAATTCGCATCTCCAGCCTCCAAGGGATCAGGCGGTGGACCTCCTTTATACAGATAGCTGACCAGGTAAACCACATCACCAACGTTGACTATCCCGTCTCGGTTGACATCGCCGCCGACAAATACTGTAAACTGAAAGGGATGTTCCTGGTAGCCGCTGTGGTTGTCAGCCTGGTCCACTGCCTCGACTCGCCAATGATAGGTAGTGTCGTCTAAAGCCGTGGTGTCCGGTACGGTGTGCGTGTTTTCGGCGATGCCCTCTATCGTTGTTGCCTCAGTAAAGGATGGGTCGGGGCTGTACTGTAAGGTGTAGGTAACCTGAGCGAGCCAAGAACTGAAGCCGGTGCCTCCGGTCTCAGTTCCTGAGCCTCCTGCAAGTATCAGGCTCGAACCCGTCCAAGTAAAGGTAGGTGTGAAATCGCAGGTGACCGACGAATCCTCTGGAGTGAGCAAATCTGGAACACTGGGCGCTCCTGTATTGATGGTGAACATAAAGGGTCTAGTCTGGTATCCGCTCTCGTTACTTGCCCGATCTGTAGCTTTGACGTGCCAATAATAGTTATCATCCGACAAAGGTGTCAAAACATCGTAGGTGGTGTCCTGCAACCCACTTACCGTCACTGCATCGGTAAATAGGGCGTCGGTAGCGTACTGGAGGGTGTAGGTTCCACCGCTTCCAGCTGTCGAGCTCCAGATAAACGTCGGCGTGCTGTCGTTTGTGACAATGCTATCTGGTGGTGAGATAAGCGTGGGTGGAGGTGGAGGGGTAATATCATAGGTGAAGCTCCAGAAATAACTGCACGTGTCACCGTTCCTATTACCCGCGTCATCCGCAGTTTTGAAGTAGATATCATGGCTCCCCTCAGATACACCTGGCACAGGCCAATCAATGGTTGTATCCGAGCTACCGGAGTTATAAGACCATAACTCGGTCCATGCTCCTGTGCAGCCATCAACCTGATAATAGCCACGGTCCAGCCCCACATCGTCATCCAAGTCAATGGTTAAAGTGGGCAGATAGTTGTAGGTACCTCCTGAAGGGGGTGAGGTCACCTGCACTGTGGGTTCAGTAACGTCATAGGTGAAAGTCCAGGCATAAGTGCACGTATCGCCATTAGCGTTGCCCGCATCATCGATGACCCTGAAGTGGATGGTGTGTGATCCCTCAGAGACACCAGGCACAGGCCAATTGATGGTGGTGTCGGAGCTATTGGAGTTATAAGACCATAACTCTGTCCATGCTCCTGTGCAGGCGTCAATCTGATAATATCCGCGATCCAGCCCCATATCATCATCCATGTCAATGGTCAAAGTGGGAAGAGAGTTGTAAATACCTCCCGATGCCGGTGAGGTGACATACACCGATGGAGACTGGTCTCCTGAGACGATGACCGCGCCGTGGGAAGAGTCCACGGGTATTTGAACCGGGGGAATGGACGTATCCGAAAATTCAACATGGGTAAAAGTCAAGGGAGTCACTCCAGCTTGACCTACTGCTCTGAACTTCATGGTAGCCAACACTCCGGGGCCATCCGCGTAGAGTCCATAGCTCATAAGGCAACTTCCTATATCATATGGAAATATATCATCGTTCCAAAAAAAGAAAGTCATGCCCTGTCCCGGTAAAAGAGGGCCTTCAAACACGTCCAGTAGTTGGATTAGAGACGTATCGAAATGAACAGATACCATAAAACAGTGGATACCTGTCAAATTGGCGTCCACCTCGATATTCACCTCAAAACTATCAAGCGGCGAGACAACTGTTGTGTCAGGGTTGAAAAAAACCGTTCCGTTTTGAGCGAACAGAGTCACATGGGAAAAGAAAACCATGAACCCACCAATTGCCAGGATGTGCAGGATTCTCTGGTGAACCTTCAATATCTTAACCTCCTTTCGAGATTCTTAAACAGGTTTAGTCAAGATTCTTCTTTTGTTCAGGGGCGTTGGATTTGATTCCAACGCCCCGGTTTTACAAAAGACTTATTTGATCATAACCATCTTCTTGGTGGTACTGAAGTCACCAGCAACCATCCGATATAAGTAGATTCCACTGGAGACCTCCATCCCATCCTGGTTTCTACCATCCCAAAGCACTGTGTGATGCCCAGCTGGCTCATACTCAGCAACCAGAGTGCGGACCAGCTCTCCTCTGAT
>JBAUFP010000063.1:0-2899 GCA_049679205.1 bacterium
CAATCATGTTATTCTCCGGCTTCCTTCAGGATCTGCACGCCACTCGATGTACCGAGCCGATTTGCGCCCGCTCTAATGAACTCCACTGCCTGCTCATTGCTTCTGATACCGCCTGAAGCCTTGACCCCGAAATCTCGACCCACAGTGGCCCGTAACAGTTTTACATCATCAATCTTGGCTCCATCTGCTGCGAAACCGGTTGATGTCTTCACGAATTGGGCGCCGCTCTCCTGAATGATCTTAGCCGCGGTAACCTTCTCCTCTTGATCCAGCAGGCATGTCTCGATAATCACCTTCAGAATCCTCCCCTGACATGCCGCAGAAACCGCCCCTATCTCCTCGCCCACATACTTGAATTCCTTTTCCTTTAGTTTTCCAATATTCATGACCATATCCATCTCGTGGCAGCTCTGCTTCACTAGCTCATCGGCGGCATAGACCTTTGTCTTTGTGCTCGAAGCGCCGAGAGGGAAATCAACAACACTGCATAACCTGATACCTTCGGGCAGTTCAGCACTGGCCAAAGGTACCCAGCACGGGTTTACCACTGCGCAGAAGAACCGATACCTCACCACGCCCTGAAGGAAATTGAGAATGTCCGTCTCCGTTGCGTCGGGTTTCAGAATCGTCTGATCAATGTATTTGCTAATGTTATCCATGTATCAATATAATACCCGCCACGGCGTAAGTCAAGCACCGCGGTGCCGTGTCCAAAGTAGTAGAAAACCGCCGCGCACGGCCTTAGGTGGTATTGACATTATCGTAAATCTGTGGTATATTTGAAGTTATGAAATATGATAAATCATTGATCGCCACCCTACGTGAAGATCCGAAAGAAGCCGAAAGCAAGAGTCACCGCATACTTCTTCGGGGCGGTTTCATAAGACAACTCGCTTCAGGCATTCACACCTATTTACCCTTGGGTTGGCGAATCCTTCTAAGAATTAGTAACATCATACGTGAGGAGATGGACCGTATCGGCGGCCAGGAATTGCTCATGCCGGCACTCTCCCCTAAAGAAATATGGCAGGAATCAGGACGCTGGGGCGAATACGGTGATGACATGTTTCGCCTAAAAGATCGCAAAAAGCGAGACTATTGTCTCTGCCCGACACACGAAGAGATTGTCGCTGAAATCGCGCGCAACAAAATCCGTTCCTATCGCGACCTGCCGCAAATATGGTATCAGATACAGACGAAATTCCGCGATGAACCCAGGCCGCGTTTTGGAGTACTCAGGTCACGCCAATTTATCATGAAGGATTCTTACAGCCTTGACTGTGATCCTAAGGGTCTGGATGAGAGCTTCAATCTGCACAAAGAAGCCTACGGGCGGATTCTCCGACGTTGCGGCCTGGATTTCGTAATCGTTGATGCTTCCAGCGGACTGATGGGCACCGGTGAGAGTAAAGAGTTTATGGCCATTGTGGAAGACGGTGAAGACCAGCTGGCATCGTGCAAGAAGTGCGATTATCGTGCTAACATGCAGGTGGCGCAATGCAAGGGTGAGCACAAAACCTTCACCGACACACCGATTGAACAGATTGCCACCCCAGAACAAAAAACCGTCGAAGAGGTCACGAAATTTTTGAATGTCGCGCCCCATAATCTTGTCAAGAGTATGTGCTTCACCGCACCCGGCAGAAAACCGGTCCTGATATTGGTGCGCGGCGACTACGAAATCAACGAAGAAAAAATCACGCAGCTCGTGGGCCACGACTATCAACCTGCTAGTGCCGATGAAATCAAAAAGCATTTCGGTGCCGAACCCGGTTTTATCGGTCCGGTCGGCAGAGAGACCGTGATAATCCATGCCGATGAATTGCTGCGTAATACTCAGGGTATGATCACCGGCGCCAACCGGGATGGTTATCATATCAGGGGGTTGAATCTGGAACGTGATGTTAAGGTGGAAAGATTCGCCAACCTCAGGAGAGCCAGAGTCGGCGATCGCTGCATCAAGTGTGACGGCGATATCGTCATGCATACGGCACTCGAGCTCGGGCATATCTTCAAACTGGGCACCAAATATTCGGTAAGCCTCGGAGCGAATTTTCTCGATGAGAAAGGCCAGGCAAAACCGATTCTCATGGGCAGCTATGGTATCGGGTTGGAACGCATTATGGCCTGTGCCTGCGAGCAAAAGGGAGATGAACGGGGTGCAGTCTGGCCGATTTCCATCGCACCTTTTGATATTTACATTACGGTCCTTAATCCGCAGGAAAAAAATGTAGCAGCGATGGCTCAAGAAGTCATCCAGATGTTGACGAAAGCAGGTTTCTCGATTATTATTGATGACCGAGATATTTCGGCGGGCATCAAATTCAACGATTCAGACCTAATCGGTATCCCGATTCGTGTCACGGTTGGTCCGAAGGGTGTCAAGAATAACCGCGTCGATATCAACGTACGAGAAACAGATGAGCGTTTTGATGTCGACAGCGCTGAAGTTGCGACCAAATGTGCGGAGATAAGAAACCTTCTTTATGGGAGGATCGGTGGCAAGTGACATCGATTTGACTATACTCTCGCGTTTGATCGAAGAAGTTGTTGAGAATATGAGTCTACGATTCTATGATTTGGAGTTTAATAATGTATCACGGAATCTGCGCGTTTTTATTGACAAGGAAAAAGGAGGCGTAACGATACAGGATTGCCAAAGAACGAGTAATGCGATATCACACGCCCTGGATGCGTCTGAATTGATGAATTTTCCATACACGCTCGAGGTATCTTCACCGGGCATCGAACGCCTGTTGAAAAAACCGAAACACTACGCCTGGGCAACCGGCAACGTCGTGGAAATCGATACCGGAACCGAGCGCATTAAAGGTTTTCTCAGAGGAACAAGAAAAGAGGGAGTTGTTATCGCCGTTGGAACGGATGAAAACCTCATACC
>JBAUFP010000064.1:0-5444 GCA_049679205.1 bacterium
GGTTAATGTTATCCGTTATCAGTTATTTTTCTTTAATCTCTTCGAGCAATTCCAACGCCTCAGGCTTATCATCAAGTACGTGATCAGCCTCATAGGTTGGGATCGTTATTTCGAGTGCTCTATTCAAATATTGTCGAGCTTTTTCATAATCCTTTTTCTTAATATACACCTTAGCCATATCAACGTAAAGGAGGGTGTAATTAGAATCAAGCGCGATGCCCTTGTTCAGAGCTTCAATAGATTTATTCAAATTACCACCCAGCAATCCGGGCAGCTCATAATAGAGCATTGCCCGCGCATCAAGTGCGCCGATGTGTTCAGGGTCTAGATCCAGTACTGCTTCGATCTCCTCTCTCACGGTAGGCACTAGTACAAGTGAATTAAGCACTCCCTTTGTCTGTCCGACACGGCCCACATTCACCATATACCAGAAATGCGCATCTGGCGATTCATCATCGAGTTCAATAGCGCTTTTCCCGTAGTCCCGACCCCGATAGAATAGTTTCAACTTAGCGTCTTTTTCTTCGGCTTCATCACCAAGCAGGTAGCAGACCTTGGACAGTTCATAGAGCGCCCGGATATTCTTAGGGTCATTTTCGATAATACCTTCAAGGATCGATGCACTCTGACCTAGATTTGCCCTCTCCAAATGCCTCGTTTCGTACAACTCTATGGCGTGGTCAATGAGTGAATCAGCATTCTGCGCCCACAAGAGCGCAACCAACATCAGCCCAAAAACAATGCCTCTTTTTACCATCCTTCCTCCCTTTTTTGAAATAGTCGTACCTCGTATTCGTGTTTCGTAAATCGAAACCGAAACACGACCACCGAAACGCTTCTCCAAACCGCGCAACAAATTATCCACCTATCCCACGAATACGAATCACGAATCACCAATACGAGGATGTTTCTTAGTGAGCATCGTAGCTATTGTGAAGTAGTTGATGATCTGCTGTTTGATCCGGTCATACCGGTAGAGCAGCCTGGGCCGTTCATATATCTTCGTGGCTAAACTCCGGACGTTATCCGTGATGTAAACGGCTTCTTTCTTCATGCGCAGATCATTCTCACCCGAACCTCCAAAACCGAATTTGTAGCCAGCGCGTTGAGCTTGTGCTGTAACTTCATTGTTAGTGCGGTTAAATGGATATGAAATACACGTGGTTTTGCCGAGTCTATTGTCGAGGATTCGTTTTGATTCGGTTAGTTCATATATGACTTCGCCCGTCTTCAATTTAGTCAGGTTACGGTGACTCAAAGTATGTGAACCAAATCTGATTCCCCAGTCCTGCATTTCGATAATCTCAGCCCATGTTAAATGAGCACTCCGCCTCCCAGTCAACGTCATATCCCACGAATCATCCCTTCCGACATAGTCGACAACCAGAAACACCACTGCTCGTACACCATACTTACGTAGAATTGGAAACGCATACTGATATACACTCTTGTCGCCATCATCGAAAGTGATCACCACACCACTCGGTGCCTCGCCGGGCAGTATTACGTCGACACTACTACTGATAAAACGCATGAATCCCGCAAACTGCTCGGGATAGTTCCAGGTTCCGCAGAACTGAAACTCAGGCGTGACTCTGTGAAATTGTATCGCTTTTACCACGGGCTAGTATTAACCATCCTAAAATCGCCAGCACGGCGACACTTATACCAAAAATAACAAATAGGTAGTCTTTGTGTATGAACGCCGATAAGAAACCAATAACAACCGCGCCGAGTGCGAACAATCCATTCAGAATCCAATCACGGATTGAAAATATCCTGCCCCTCACAAAATCATCGGCATACTGATGGATCAACGTATCCTGGCCAATGAATACCGGCGAAATCGCCGTGCCGCATATAAGACAGACCATGGCGAATACCCAAAAGTTGTTCAGTAGGGGAAAGAGAACCAGTGATCCGCCGACCAGGATAAAACACACAATCATTAAGACCTTCAAGTCAAAATGATGGCCGAAAATACCCACAAGGTATGCACCGAGTAGTAACCCGATTGCGCCGATTGCGGCGAGGTAACCGACACCACTCGTGCCCCAGGCCAATTCTTGCTGTACGGTCGGTATAACCAAGACATAGATGACGCTGCCCGCAATGACAATGAGAAGAATTGTTGCCATGGCAAAAGCGAGATTCTTTTCGCGCAAAATAATCTTCACGGCAAGTATCAGTTCATGCCACATCTTTACCAAACCACCACGCAACAACATGAAAAATCCCCTTGGCTTTAGATGCTCGACCCGTTTGGGTATCTCAGGCAATCTTATCCTCATGACGTACAACAGCAAAGCCGATAAGGCAAAAGTCACAGCATCTAAAATGAAAGCCGCAGTCCAACCCGCAATACCGAATACCTTGTGCCACATCTGCCAGTCAACGATCATTCCCCCGATCAACATGCCGAGAAACGTGGCGCCACGTGAAACGAAATTAACCACTGCATTAGCGGTCAGAATTCTCTTCTTAGCAACAAGATTCGGTATTATCGCACTACGTGCTGCATTAAAGAACAATGCACAAAGAAACATGAAAAATACAACGGCAAAGACCGGGTATATATTCCTTGTGATAAGAAAGATAACCGGTATCAAGAGAGCACACACGGTACGCAAGGCATCACACACAACCATTACGGTCTTCTTATGCCAGCGGTCGACAAGAATACCAGCGATCGGTCCGAATATCAAAACTGGCAAGGTGATGAAAATCAGGAGTTGTGAGAGCAATAACGGCGTGCGTTGCTTCGGAAACAACCCAACGAGCGCAATCAATGCAATATAATCGAGTTTGTCCCCGAATTGACTTACAGTTTGCGCAAAGGTGAAGATTGAGAAGTCCTTGACCTTTAGAATATTCCAGAATTTAGCTCTTTTTATCTAACACCTCACAGTAGAAATCTAAGACCTTTCTCGTCACCTTTTTCCAATCGTAGACCACAGCCTTGGTCCGCCCCGCCTTGCCCATCCGCTGCATTAGCTTGCGATCTTTGAGCAAGAATAATATTCTCTCGGCAAGAGAACCTGGATCGCGCGCTTTGAAGAACAAACCTTCCTTACCCTCTTCCATAAGCGTTCGGTAACCTGGAATATCAGAACAAACTATTGGCGTCTCGGTTGCCATTGCCTCCAACAGTACAATGCCAAAACTCTCAGCACCAGTTGCCGGCGAGCAATATAGGTCACACGAAGCATAGTATCTCGGCAGATCTTCTGGCGACACGTGTCCGACAAAGAGCACGCTGCCCTTAATATGCTCCTCAACGTGGCGGCGATAATAGCGCTCCAGAAACCCTTGACCTACGATCACGAGTTTCGCGCTCGGCACGTCCTGGAGAATTCTCGGAAAAGCCTGCAAAAGATATTTGAGCCCCTTACGCGGTTCAAAACGTCCAACAAATAATATCTTAGGCGCAAACCCATCCAATGCCTCGATAGGCTTTAGGGCGGAACGGAATCGTCCAGTATCGATGCCGTTTGGTATGATGCGGTATGTACCTGGGAAATATTTCGAGACCGAATCACGGGCAACCGTGGAAACGGCAATCAAACCATCGAGCTTTCTGAAGTACTGTTCCAGCACCGGCTCCCAGAGAATATAGCCGTAGCTTTCTTCGTGAGCCGAATGGAAAGTGATAAAATTCTTTGCTTTCGAGTATTTAATCGCAAGGTATGGCAGGGTCGGCGCAACCGAACCATGGAGATGGATTATATCAAATTTCTCTTTTTCCAACAGACGCCGTAGTTTCCAAGGGATGAGTACGCCAAAGGTTAGAACCGCGAATGAACGATTTTTGGGAATCTTTATCGCACGCCCCAATCTAATAATATGATCATTCACCCACGGGTCATTGTTTCCATATGACGGTGCCAATATCCTTGCGTCGTGTCCCATGCTGCGCAGTGTGTTACACAGGTACATAATGTGTTCAGGAACCCCGCCCGTGTGCGGATAGAAAATATCGGAAACAAACAGTACCTTCATATGCCGGTATGGCCCAAACCCCCGCTTTGCCGGCTGGTGCGCTTCAGTCTCTTAACCCGCACGAATTTCGCTCTTTCTACTTTACTGAAAACCAGTTGCGCAATCCGGTCGCGTTTCTTAATCTTGAAGGGCTTATCACTGTAGTTAAATAGAATCACCTTGATCTCGCCTCGATAATCGGCATCAACAGTACCCGGAGCATTCAACACACCAACACCGTATTCCTTGGCGAGACCGCTGCGCGGCCTGACTTGTGCCTCATAACCATCGGGAATCTCGACCCTGATACCGGTAGGTATCAGGCAGAAATCATGAGCATCGATTATAACCTCGCCGGTGATCGCCGCACATAGGTCGCAACCGGCTGCCTGGGCACTCTGGTACTTGGGTACGAAGTCACCCGTGATCTTAACTTCTAAGCCTGCCTTCTTCATCATTACGCTACCCAATCAGACCGGAACAACATCCACTGATCCGGATATTTCCTGATGACTCCCTCAAATTTGGCAACCATTGCCTTATTGAATTCATCGGTCGTGCCGCTGAACAATATTGGCGGCTCAATCACACAGAAATAGCGCTGTCTATTACGGTCAGGATGGAGAACCATGTAACCAAATATGACGGGAAGCTTAAGCCTGATGATTATCTCACCTAATCCACGTGGAATATTACGACGGCCATCAAAAAAATCCACAGTAATGCCGTTCTTAAGGATATCACGATCACCTAACACGGCCAGTACGCGATTGTTCTTTATCGTATGAAGAAAGGCGAAACCAGCTCTGGACAGCGGAAAGGTTTTCATCCCCAACCGTTCGCGATGCTTTGTATATATTCGATACATCTCAGGCGCAGTCTCTTCAACCAACGCACTCATTGGTACACCACGCGTAGCCAAATAGGAACCAGCATAATCCCAGTTGCCAATATGCATGGTCAAAAGCACACATCCGCGACCATACTTCAATGCCTTTTCAACATTCTCGAGACCGAACATATCCACACTAAAATCTTCCTTTGTGATGAAACCAAGACGCAGAAAATCCAGCATGGTCCGTGCGTAAGTCACAAACGTATTCTTGAGGTATCGCTGGAACTGTTCATAATCTACGTCCTCGTTGGCAAAAACGTGTTGAAGGTTCTTCAATATGTGATTGCGCCCCGCCTTAGAAAGTCTGCAGAACAGGAGAGCCAATCCATACGCTATTCTGTCGGCTAACCTCAAAGGAATAACTCGAATAAGATTTGTGGCAGACTTCTGTAATTGAACTGCGAGATTCATTCAATACAACCACATCAGTCTTTATACTTCTTCAGTGCGGCATCCAGTACAAGAAGAGCATTCTTTAAATCAACCTCTTTCAGTACATAGGCGATGCGCACCTCGCTCATGCCTTTTTTCGGCGACGAATAGAATCCGTTGGCCGGTGCGAGCATTACCG
>JBAUFP010000065.1:0-7155 GCA_049679205.1 bacterium
GAAATGATGACATCTCACTGCCCTACTACTTTTATGACCTTATTGCAAAAGTGAATCTCAACGTATCATCAGAAAATCGATTCACGCTGGCCGGGCTATCAAGTACAGATGTCGTCAGCTACCTTGAGAACACACAGGGCGAGGCAGATGAGCAAATTGACCTTGAATGGGGAAATAGAGGACTATCACTTCGCTGGCGCCTGGTATTCAATCCAAAATTCTATGGTGAAATGATTGGCGCCTGGAGTAATTTTCTAACCCATTTGGAATACATCGATTATACTGATACAACTGAAAATTTGAATTTGTACGAAGACATAACCGACTATACCCTGAAATGCGATTTCAACTACTTCTTGGACGAAAATCATACGATAGATTTTGGCATCGACGGCAAAGTCATGACGGTTGGCTATAATTACGATATCACAGAAGAGGTATTTTTCGACCAGGAAAAGAAGATGAATATTGTATCAGCATACCTTCAGAATAAATCATTTCTATTGCCAAATATCTTATCCATCAAAACCGGGCTCAGGGGAGTGTATTATGACAGGGGCAAACGATTCTCTTTTGACCCGAGGTTAGGCATCAAATACCTTTTTAAACCAAATACTGCTTTCAATTTAGCGGCCGGCAAATACAGTCAATTTCTCGTGACAATGAATAGCCAAGAGTCCTATTTTTCCGTCTTTGATTTTTGGCGTCCGGTGAGCGAAACACAAAAAATACCGACTGCATATCATGTAGTGGCTGGGTTTGAACAATGGTTTGACGAGAAAACAAAGTTTACCATTGAACCATATTACAAGAAGTATTATAACCTTCTTATTCCAGCTATAGATGAAATATTCTTCAGCGAACCGACCGACAGCCTTAAAGCGGGAGATGGTTACGCAGCCGGGATCGACTTCTTTCTCAAGAAGACCATGAAAGATGTGTTCGGCTGGATTAGCTACTCGCTTTCGTATACTAAGAGAAGGTTCGAAGGTGCCTATTACTCACCACGCTATGACCGTCGACATAATCTGAATATTGTTTTTGGATTCACAATACCTCAATCAGTACCGTTAATCAGAAACGGAACGCTGAGTGCACGCTGGTATTTTGCTACCGGCCTGCCTTATGCTCAAGACATTGCGCGATATCGCCATTATTATTGGGATCCCCGTTTAAGCACTAACCAAGGTGAGTGGACAACCATACGTAGTGCCCGCGATGCCTTTCGCCTTCCACTTTCCCACCGCCTCGACCTACATATTGAAAAGAACATGCGAATATTCGGTCTAAACGGGTCCTGGTATATAGATGTCATTAACGTCTACAACCGTAAGAACATTGCCTTCTACAATGTAGATTACGATGAGGATCCACCGGAAATCAAGGAATACGTTCTCTTGCCCATACCCATTCCAAGCTTTGGATTCAATCTGAGGTTCTAAATGAAGAAAAAAAGTAGAATTCGATCCATATGTACAACCCTCTTCAAATTATCAATCTTGCTGCTAGTCTGCATTGCCTGTGAAAGAAATTATGAAGAAGAATTCGAACCACAACTTAACATATTCGGCGTATTAACTAACATACTACAAATACAGGAAATAATAGTCGACCGGACTTATCCAATAGATGAACCGTCAGGACCAGCAATCGACGATGCGCTTGTTGTTTTATCAGGAAATGGTATCATTGATACTTTAGAATTCTCATATTCAAGCCAAAGGTATCTCACCGAACCGCTTAACATGGCGCCTCTGACTACATACGAACTCATTGTCGAAAAAGATGGTTTTGACACCGTACATGCTACGACAACTGTTCCGGGGAATTTTACGATATTCTTCCCTTTGTTCAATGATACGCTCACTTTTCAAGATACAATATCATTCACGCCAAGCACAGCCGCAGCGTTGTACAGTATTGCGTTCATACACTACACCGGAGGTTTTGGGCCATTTTTCTGGTATGAACCTGACCCGTTCGACAGTCTGATACAAATCCCTGTTGGTGACTACTTGGATGAACCATGTACAGGCCTGTTTACGATCTACATAGTAGCCTACGACAGCAATCTCTACGAATACTATTACCCGGAAGACGATAGTATTTTACAGGCTGGTGTTACGGGCGGCGTTGGCCTGCTCGGCTCCACATGGACCGAAGCCACTGGCGCCTATGTGATCTTTGAATAATACTGCGCAGAGTTAGGATCTCCTACCTTATTTTGATCACCTTCTGTGTCACAACGCCGTCAACCTCTATGAAGTAGATGCCTTTGCTTCGCAATCGATTCCCCTAGTCCCTTCGGGACCTCGGGACACTGATTTTTATAGCTAAATCGAAGATTTATACAAAAATCGTGACGGCGATGTAACAGATTGATTATCCCGATTTTTCGTTATTAGATATAGCACAGGATAATCGAGGATCCCGCAGCAGCGGGACAGTGATAAACATCTTATCTTATTTTAACTACCTTCTGACGCAACCATAATGGTTGCATTGATTACAGCGATAAAAAACAGATTACATTGATATTATTACTTGACTTTAATCATCTTCTGAACGAGTTTGCCGTCTATTTCCACGAAGTAAATGCCTGGGGCGATCTTTTTCGGTTCCACGACTCTTCCAGTGATGTCAAAGACTCTGCATTTTTTGCCTTTGGGCAATTGTAGAGATCCACTGAAGATAGTTGCATGAAGCTTACTGCTCTCTATTTGTGGTATTCGTGATTCTTCAATACCAACAGGTGCATATTTAATCGTCGCGAAATCAAACCCAATGTCGAGTCCTCGACTCCACCCTGTGACGTAGATATAGCCTGCATTATCAACGGCAATCGCTGACGCATCATCACAGCGATCGATTGGTCCATTGTATCGTACTACCCACTGCTCAACACCTGAGGCATTATACTTAACCGTCGCATAATCTTCGTGAGTGTATGAATCGATACTGTATCCTGTAACATAACTATTGCCTGCATTATCAATGACCATCTTCCGTGCCTCGTCATAGGAATTGCCTGGCCCATCATAGCGTGCAACCCATTGCTCGACACCTAATGAATCATATTTTGCGACTGCATAGTCAAATTCAGTACCTGAGCCCTCACTGAATCCTGCGACGTACACGTTACCAGAACTGTCAACGGCGATCGCGCGCGCGTAATCTAAACCACTAATTGGCCCGTCATACCGTGCCACCCATTGCTCCACACCTGAAGAATTATACTTCACTGTGGCATAGTCATCATCAGAACCTAAACCAACACTATATCCCGTGACATAAACGTTGCTTTCACTGTCAATGACTAGAGCACGTGCTCCATCGCGATAATTGCCAGTTCCATTATATTGTGTCACCCACTGTTCTACGCCCAAAGTGTTATACTTCACTACTACATAGTCATCATCAGTTTTTGAACGCCTACTCGTTCCTCCAACAAAGATATTACCTGAATTATCAATGGCAATTCCCTTTGAGCTATCATGGCTACTATCTGGGCTGTTATACCTTGCCACCCACTGTTCCACACCTGAAGAATTATATTTTATTGTTGCATAGTCAGAGCCGGTTCCTGCACCCACACTATATCCTGTGACATAAACATTGCCGGAATCATCAACGACAATTGCACCCGCTTTATCACCTATATTACCTGGCCCATTATACCGTGCTATCCACTGCTCCACACCTGAAGAATCATATTTAATGGTCGCGTAATCACTACCTGTACCTGAACCCTCGCTATATCCTGTGACATATACATTACCTGAATGATCAATGGCAATTGCCCATGGCTCATCGCCACCATTACCAGGTCCGTTATACCGTGCAACCCATTGCTCAACACCTGTCGAACTGTACTTTATGGTTGCATAGTCATACAAACTGCCTACACCATCACTCGAGCCTGTGACGTAGACATTACCGGCACCATCAACGACAAGCGCATTTCCTCCATCCCAGCCGTTGCCAGGCCCGTCATACCGCGCTACCCATTCTTGAGCAGGAACGATTGATGGTAGAATTAGCATAAACATAATACACAACCATTGAATAGATTTACTCATAGTCATACCTCCTGGTACATTTCTATCCACAATCTTATGTTTATTTCTAATTGTAATTCAGACCCTCACAAACAGCTCACAGTTCTTCTCACGGCCCCAATGAAATGAGAGGCAAAAAAGAGGGGAGTGATTGCTGAAATCACTCCCCTGTGCTACACTTTTTGTTCTATCTAACCTTAATCACCTTCTGTTGCAACCATTATGGGTATGTTACTTCTACTTTTTCAGTTTTGCCACAAAGAATATCATGTAAACAGCAGCAATACCGACAAGCGTGTATACGATGCGCGAAATGATTGACATCGCGCCGAAGATCGTTGCCACCAGGTCAAAACCAAATATTCCAACTAGACCCCAGTTTAAACCACCAACAATAACCAAGACGAGTACAATCCAAACAAGGGCGTTCAACTTCATTGTTGCCTCCTCTCTTTAAATCATTATATACTGGAATTAGCCATGGTCAATACCAAACTTCACTGGTTTGACAACTTGATGGTGCCTTCCACCTTGTATGCATGGGGTGGCTTGGAGGCAGCTCTCAACATCCTATACGTATTGTACATCGAGCGGTGTACAGAGGTCGCAATTGACTAATCTTCTAAAATCACCAGGGAAACCGCCCAAACCTAAGCCAGATAACGCTCCGCACCATTCTGACCGTTGCTGGTCCCGTGAAGTCAGGCATCATCGGATGCCATAGAATTCACGAGGATACCACTTCCTATGTTGCAGGAATATACTGATATAAAAGTGGTGCTTTTCTGGATTATATTTAGTGCTATCGATAGATACAAAAAGAGTGGCATAATCCTGCATGAAGGGCGCGACAGGTTGCATCCAACTCGGCATCAGCCCAAAGTCATTTGCATACGCGATCGCCGGGGCGGGGGATCCGAGGTCTCCAGGAAGTTTTCGGCGTTTTGTAGAAAACTTTTTGGAGAAAAGGGGGTGTCCCCCTTTGCACCCGTATGTTTTGGTAAAAATATGGCACAGATATGGCACAAGCAAAAAAAGGGGAGTGACCGCTTAAATCACTCCCCTTGTGCTACACTTATGCTGCTTATCTGACCTTCACCACCTTCTTTGCTTCGCAATCGATTACAGTGATGGACAAATAGATGACAGAGATATTATTACCTTATTTTAACCACCTTCTACGTCACCACGCCGTCAACTTCTATGAAGTATTCTCATATATAGACTATAGATCGAAATTAAGCGAAATACCTAATAAAAAGCCTAGATCACTGAAATCGATTACTTTGATATTATCAGTTGTTTTACTGCTGTAAATGTATTTACCCTCGACAAAGAGACCTAGCTTCCAAAAAATCCTGACATTAGCACCGCAGACTGCATCAAATGCTACACCACTTTCTCTATCATCAGGATCATCAATTTTAGGAACGCTGATGATACCTGCACCACCTCCCAAGTATAAATATGTGGTCTTTGTAGCTACTGGTTCTGCAAACAAGAAAGGCATAATATCTCCAATATATCCAAACAGTAGAACTTTACCCGCGTCGTAACTTTCTATTTCATAAGGGTGCTGTAGAGTGCCCTTAGTCCAGTACTCGCTAGCAAGCTGAAATCCAATGGGGATTTTATTCAATCTCATTTCCAGAGCAAACTGACCACCACCCAATACTCCATCAGAAGCGCGATCGTCATATAGTAAACCCCCGCCAAACCGCACAGTTAAACCGATAGCATGAGCGCTGGAAAAGACACAAAAGATTAATCCGGCGATAACCGCAAAATGAAGCGTTCTCATCTACCCTCCTTTGTTGAAAAACCGTTATCTTACTTTTATCACTTTCTCTATGATTTCTGCGTTTACTTCAATGAAGTAGATGCCTGGCTGTATCCTATTTGGCTCCACAACCCTTCCCGTGATGTCAAAGACTTTGCACTTCTTGCCTTCGGGCAGTTGCAGGGGTCCGCTGAGAAGGGTTGTAGCGAAAATATCTCTCTCGACAGGAGCAAAATTATCTTCTCCTACTCCAGTTACATCCCGAATCACCGAGATACTATCACCCGCCACATTCGCAACGTAGGTTCGGTTTTGAACCGAATTCCAGGTAAAAGCCACGGGCTCATCTCCTACTGCAATCGTGGTGATGACCGTATCGGCTGCACCATCAATCACCGAGACGCTATCATCAGCCCTATTCGCGCAGTAGACCTTTTTGTTGGCCAGATTATAGATCAAAGCAAAGGGCCCATCTCCTACTGCAATCGTGGTGATGACCGTATCGGCTGCACCATCAATCACCGTAACATCATCGCTTTCAGTATTAGTACAGTAGATTTTGTTGTGGGTCGGATTATAATTATAGACCAAAGCATGGGGCCCGTTTCCTACGGCAATCGTTGTGATGACCGTATCGGCTGCACCATCAATCACCGTAACATCATCAGTAGCCCAATTTGTACAGTAGACCTTGTTGTCGGTCGAATTCCAAACTAGAGTATGAACTTCATCACCAACGGCAATCGTGGTGATGACCGTATCGGCTGCGCCGTCAATCACCGTGATATCATCGCTGTTAAGATTAGCACTGTAGACCTTGTAGCTGGTCGAATTGTAGACTAAAGCCCACGGACCATCTCCGACTGCAAGCGTGTTCTTGACTGTATCTGCCGCGCCGTCAATGACCGTAACATTATCGTTCCAAAAATTGGCGCAGTAAACCTTGTTGCCGGTTGGAATCTGATTACACACCAAGGCAATAGGCATAGTATCTACTAGAATCGTAGTAATGATCGAATTAGTTACCCCGTCAATCACCGTGACATGATCGCTCCAAAGACTAGCGCAGTAGATCTTATTATAGTCTGCGTTATAGACCAAAGCACCAGAGCCATCAGCGATTCCGATTGTGGTATCGACCGCATTGGTTGCTCCATCAATCACTGTGACATCACTGCTGCCAAAATTAGCGCAGTAGACCTTGTTATTTGTTGAGTTCCAAACTAAAGCACTAGGCTCATCCCCAACCACGATTGTTGTTTCAAGCCATTGAGCTGATAATAGTAGTGGGAACAAAGAAACCAGAAGAACCTGCAT
>JBAUFP010000066.1:0-8243 GCA_049679205.1 bacterium
CCTTTAAGAGAGCAGCTGCCCATGATCGGGCGGGTAGGTTTCAGATATATTTCGCTGGGTGCGCGATTCGAGCATTCCGGTTACTTGATCGCGTCGGGAAGAAAAAGAATCAGAAAGCTGGTAGCCAGTCATGGCATTAGGATTTGCTCGCTTCATACGCCCTTCGGTAAGAATTTTGATATCTCTTCTCCTGATCCCGGGAAGACACGCAGGACCATAGACTGTTATAGGCGATGTATTGACGCGGCACAATATCTTGGTGCGCGCGTTGTGATATTTCATCCAACCGCTTACAAACAGTTCGACAATCTGGACTTCCGTAAAAAGGTGATCGTAGATAATGTCAACAGATTATTAGATTATGTACATAATACAGAGGTTAGTTTGGCCGTCGAAAATGAACATTTCGCATCCGCCAATGAAATCTTGAGGTTTTCGCTGGATACGATACCCGATTCCAAATACGGGTTCTGCTATGATACATCGCACGATAACTTGACCAGCCACCCACTGAAGGTATTTCAGCAGTATGGCCACCGACTCCTAACTACACACATCTCAGATAATCGAGGTGAGAGGGACGACCATGTGTTACCCTACGAAGGTGTTTTTCCATGGACGGCTTTTTGTCGAGCTTTTTCAAGGATTCATTTCAGTGGTGTCCCTTTGTTGGAAGTAGAGATGCGCGAATCAGGTTTTAGCTCCTCAAGTGAGTTTCTACAAGAGGCATTCACTCGTGGCCAACGATTATTGAGCGCATGCCGTAAGACATGAAGGAGCGAGTCAGACAATACAGAATAGGTGTTGTCTACACCGCGGTCGCCTTCTTTGCTTGGGGTATACTTCCTTTCTACTGGAAATCCCTTGGGTCGGTTCCAGCGATTGAAATTCTTGCTCATAGAATAATATGGTCGTTTGTCTTCACCAGCATCATCTTGATAATTCGAAAAAGGATGTTCCTAAGAAGACTATTGATGGATGCCAAGAGCCGGCGGGCGCTTATCCTGACGAGCGGTTTGATCGGAGTCAACTGGTTCACGTATGTGTATGCAGTGAACAGTGCACATATTGTTGAAGCAAGTATGGGTTACTACATAAATCCTCTATTGAGCGTCTTTCTCGGCATTGTGATTCTTAAGGAGCGGTTGAACCTTCTGCAGGTCATCGCCTTCCTGCTTGCCTGTGGGGGTGTGTTGTATTTGACAATCGACTACGGAAGATTTCCCTGGATTGCCCTTTTGTTGGCGTGTGCTTTTGGACTTTATGGATTATTGAAAAAGACCACGAAGATTGAATCCATGTGGAGCCTGATGATTGAGACAATGTTTTTATCACCGATCGCACTCGGCATCATGCTCTACCAGATATTGCATGGCAGGGTAGCTTTATTCAGCATATCTGTGAGTACTGATTTCTTATTGGTTCTTGCCGGAGTCATTACCGTACTTCCACTTTATTGGTTCGCGCAGGGTGCTAAAAGAATACCATTATCCAGTGTTGGCTTTCTTCAATATATCGCACCAACACTAATGCTACTCATCGGCGTCTTTTTATATCGAGAGGTGTTCACCACCGCCCATTTGATCAGCTTTGGATTTATCTGGTTGGGTCTGCTGTTATACAGCATCACTCTACTCCGAGGAGCGGGAGAATAATGAATAGCGACCTGACAGCAACCCCCCAAGAATGGTTAACTATCCCAAGGATTGCGAGACACTTATTTTGTTGACACGAGAGAAAAGAAAATGTATAATACGATACCTATAATGGCAAACATAGTCAAGTGCCGAGGCTTGGTACTCAAAACCTTCCCGTTCAAGGAATCCAGTCTTATAGTCTCAGTTCTTAGCGATCGGCTAGGTAAAATAAAGCTGATGGTAAAGGGAGTCCGGCGGCCGAAAAGCCGGATTTGCGGAGCCATGGAGCCTTTTAATCTCGATGAAATTATCTTCCACAAGCGTGAATTCAAGGAGATGTATAACTTGAGTGATGCGGCGGTAATCGATAGCTTTGAAGATATCCGCAATGACCCCAGAAAAGTCAATGCCGCACTCGTCTTATGTGAGTTTTATGAAAAAACACTGCCGGCTGAAGAGATGGATGGACAAGCTTTTTGCTTGCTGCTTGTTTTTCTCAGGAAATTGCGTAGTGTCAACGAATCGACAGTCCGTTCACTGGTGATAAGTAATCTATTGAGAGCTTTCTCAGGAGCTGGTGTTATGCCGCATTTAGCAGATTGCGTTCTGTGCAATGGAGCCGTCAGCGGTAACAATCGAAAAGTAGACTTCAGTGTGGCCTCAGGCGGGGTTGTGTGCAGCAAACACCATGATGATACAGTGATGCTACTGAGTCCCCGAACAATCAACACACTCAAGAGCATCTATGCCAAGGGAGAAGGAGACATTGATCGTGATTCATTGGTTGAAATCGAAAGCATTCTCACGGACTATATGTATGTACATCTAGGTAATTTGAATCTAAATAGCTTGAAGCATCTACAATAGAACCTAAAGCAATATGAAAAATATCATTCTGACCGGCCCCCCGCGTGTCGGAAAAACAACGGTAATCCGTGCCGTCATTGCAGCATTGGAAGATAACTGTGGGGGGTTTTATACGGAAGAGATAAAAGAACAGAAAGAGAGAGTGGGTTTTAAACTCCATACCATGCAGAACAAGAGCTGTATCTTATCGCATATGGATTTAAAGGGTCATTTCCATGTAGGCAAGTACGGCGTCGACCTGGAGTGTGTAGAAGAAATCGGTGCTTTAGCTATCAAAAAGGGAATTAAAACCGGGAAGACGATAATCATTGACGAAATCGGAAAGATGGAAACCCTTTCCAGGCGGTTCAGGCTAGCGGTGCTTGATGCATTGGATTCAAAATGCCCAGTGGTTGCTACCATGCTCTTCAAACGTCAGCCATTTTGCGATAAAATAAGAGCACGCAAGGATGTGGAAATAATCGAGGTGACTGAGGAAAACCGGGATAAACTGTCGGACATTGTTCTGCAAAAAATACGGGAATAGAATTTTCTTTGTTTCTTGAGAAACAAGGAAAGAATCAGACATCTCACCATTGACTATTAGCGCAACAAATCTTTCTATTCTTCTTGAGGTGGTATTTCTTGAGGGAGAACGGAAAGCTTCAATAAAGAGGCACCGCGTAGTACATTAATTTGGTAGTTCTGTCCTGCCGGATTCTCATCAAGAAAACGGTGTAATTCATCCACATCGGTGGTCGACGTGCCACCGATATTCAGAATTATGTCGTTGGGTACGATCCTTGCTTGCTGTGCCGGGCTTTTTGGAGCAACATCAACAACACCAACGCCACTTTCCTGCTTCAACCCTAGTGCTCGGGCTATGCGTCGTTGTATCGGGGCTGGTTGGGCTATGATTCCCAGATAGCCGCGACTCACCTTACCTTTCGATATCAGCATTTGTACCACGCGTTTAACCGTATTTATAGGAATTGCGAAGCATAGACCTTGGGCCGGAAAAATGACCGCGGTGTTCATACCGATGACCTGACCGCGCGAATTCACCAGCGGGCCGCCTGAGCTCCCTGGATTGAGCGCGGCGTCGGTTTGTATGATGTTTTCGATGAGGCGACCATTTGTTGAACGTAGTGAGCGGCCTAGGGCACCTATTACGCCTGCGGTTACAGTACACTGAAAACCAAAAGGATTGCCGATTGCAACGACGAGCTGACCTACCTTGAGCTTCTGGGAATCTCCCAGGTGCGCACTCGGCAACTTTGAAGCGGGAATTCTCAATACCGCTGTATCCGTCGCCGGGTCAGTGCCGACGATCTGAGCGCCGAATTTGCGGCCATCATTGAGCTTGATTTCCACGAGGTTCGCTCCGCGTACTACATGATCATTAGTAAGTACATAACCATCCGGAGTAATGATGAGGCCGGAGCCGGCGCCGCCTTGCTCTTTGCGCACCTTGAGCACTCCGATATTGACGACGGCCGGACTTATTTTTTCGGCAACGCCTACGACCGTACGTGAATAGGCGTCGAGTAGTGTGGTTTCATGCTCGGCAAGTTCTTTATCAGCGTAGCCTATTTCTTCCAGCGATTCTTTGTCTTGTGACATTATTATCCCTACGTTTAGATTGTTATAAAAGACGGATAGTTTAGCCGGGATTGATCACATAATATCTTGTATTGTCTGAGTGTCGGGATCAAATCTTACATATCTTCTGAATGATGTACTGACCAGCATGGGAATATAGAATACTAAAACAAGGATAAAGCTTCCCGAAATAAGCACCCTAACCGGGATGAACTCAGCAAGCACCCCGCCAGTGGCGTAGGCAATGGGCATGAGACCGCCCGCAAAACTCATCAATAGCCCGAAGACCTTGCCGCGTTTTGCTTGCGGAGTGGTGAGTTGCAGAACGGTATTGATGAACGTATTGAGAATGGCGTTCACAAAACCAGTGACAAAAACAAGTACCGCCATAGCCGGGAAATTCAAGAATACGGGCAACAGTATCATGGTTACGCTCATAACCAGATAGCAGATAGAAAATACTCTGAACCTATGTTCAGGTTTGAAGTTTATGATCGATGTGAAAAGAAAGCCCAAGAGCAAACCGCCTGTGAAAAATCCCATGATGATTCCATAGAGCGCAGGTCCGAGATGCTCTTCCTGGTGGAAGAGCGGTAGTATGAGCATGATCCCCATTACCGCAAAGAAATTGATGATGCCAGCAGTCATCATTAACGTCCTCAGTCCACGGAAATGCCAGACAAACTTGAAGCCATCTTTCATGTCCGCGAAAAAGTGCAGTTTGGTTTTCTCGTGTACTATTTTCGGGACCTTGATGAAGATTTCGGTGATTGCCGAGAATAGATATGAAATGCCATTGAATAAAAACATGAAAGACGCGCCGAGGATTTTGAACAGGATGCCGCCGGCTGAACTGCCCAAAATACCGGACGCGGTTTGCACGATACTGAAGACCGAATTCGCCTGGACTAACTTGCGTTTATCTACAATATCCGGGATTATGCTGCTGACTGCTGGATTGAAGAAGGCGCCGCAAGCCCCGATGATGATGCCGGCAACAAAAACCATCCAGATTTGAATGAAACCGAGATATGAAGCAATGCCTATAAGAACCACAAAGATACCTCGTATCGCATCCATGAGCACGAGTAGCCACTTACGATCACTACGGTCGACGATAACACCGGCAAAAGGGGAGATGAGTACTCTGGGTAGGGATGATGCGGCCATCAGCGTGCCCATAAGCGCAGTGGAACCGGTCATTGCAAGGATCCAGAAACCAAGAGCGATTGAGTATGCTACGTCACCCATGGCCGAGACAAACTGCCCCTGCCATAGAAGGAAAAAATTCATGTTCCAGAGTTTAGGTTTGCTTACCTCATTGGGTGTTTTTTCTGCGGTTTGTGTTTCTCTTTCTTCCAATTATTCTCCCTTGGGCGTATTTCTATGATGCTATTTTATTAGTAGCAGTATAGCGAATAATTCATGCGAGTCAATGAAGTTTACAGGAAGTTGGCAAATCCTTATGCTTCGAGCTTGTGGGAAGCGTTAACCGTAGGGTGTAATTTGCTCTTCGAGCGAGCTTGGCGAGTCGAGAAGCATAATACGGACGTGTATTCCCCTGCGAGTTTGTTCTCGACTTCGCTCGAACAGAAAGTGGTTTTGTGCATCGAGTTTGTTGGGGAGCATACACTGCTGGGAGCAACTTACTCTTCGAGCGAGCGCCGGGAGTCGAGAAGCATCCTCCTGACATCTTGACAAAAGTTGCCCGATTTCTATAATTCTCCCAGAAGGAGAATTGTATGAAGGTGTTAATCGCATTATGTGTATTTACTTTATTCGTTCTTGCAGGTACTCCGATTAAAATAGATGTGGCTGATGGCGCAACTCCGCAAAGAAGTCCAGACCCTCTGCGGTGGGATCACATGTTAATTGATTCAGTAGGTGATATCAGGGGCGTACTCGGACCCCAAGGGAAGAGTATAGCGGTTTCCCGGAATGGGGAGGCGATTGCCGTTATCTACGGTGCGACAACGGGCGACCCGAACAATACTATGAAGATTAAGGTTGCGTACTCGACTAATGGTGGTGTTACCTGGCAAAAACACGGTCCTTTTAGCGGTGATTTTCGACGCATGTTTCCGTGTGTCGATGCTACGCCCAATTTTCATACCAATCCTGGAGAGATCTTTTTTGTCTGGCATGAAAGTCCGTTGGGCTATATGACAGGTACTGTGGAGTTCATGATAGACAGTAATATTCCAGCGTCACCATTATTCTCGGTTCCGTCATCATTACCGAGCTCTACTGGACAAGCATGTTTCTGGAGTCCGTGCATCGCCGTTGATCCGGATGATCCCACAAATCTCATTGTGACTGCGTACCGGTATCTTGCGAATGGCAATCTCTGGGCTTATGCCTGGGTGTCAAACGACGCAGGCTTAACCTGGACCGACACGATACCGATGTGCCACATCTCTGTTGATGGCTATGCGGGACATATGAGGCGTGGTCCGGGCGGCTATGTATTGTATGTTTATCTTGATTATTATCAATATTCCGCTGCCGATTCAATCATCTATCCATGCTATATGGAATCAGTTGATGGTGGTTACACGTGGAGTGTGGAAACACAGTTTCCGGGTTTTCCCGCAGGTCCTGGAATGCAATACTGGTGGACTGACCTGGATTGTGAGGTTATCAATGGAGAGCCATGGGCTGCATTCACTGATCTCGGGACACCAGGCGGCGGGCCTTATATCATAAGAGGTTCTGGTTCTCCAGGGAATTGGACTTGGACTATTTGGGATGCACAGATCTATGGTTCAGATTCCTCGTGGGTCGGCGGCGGTCTATGGAGTGTTCGACCAAGCGATGCACCATCGCTATCATATGATCCTCAAACAGGAACAATACTTGTCAGTTATTCTGCGTTTTACTATATGGGTGATAGTGTATCATCGGTCTTGAACGGCGTGCATATTGGTGGAATTTTTTCCTCTGATAATGGAGAACATTGGACGATTACAAATCCGCTGTCGGCGCCAAACAATGGAGAAATCAACTATTATGATTGGATTGCTACTGAAGTCGCACATAATTGTGTTGCCGGGATGTATTGGCCCTATGGTTTTCGTATCAACTCGTATGGTGTTTGGGTGCATGCGGTCGATGGACTCTTATACTTCGAGAGAGGCGTTCCGGTTGGTATTGAAGAATATATAGATCCGTCATATGTCCACTGCGCATTTTATATTTTGCCGACTATTATAGCGCGCTATGGTAAGGTGTTCTTCAAAGTTGAGAAGTGCAGTAACGCCCATCTTGTTCTTTATGATGTAGCTGGTAGATTCGTGCACAGTTTATTTACAGGCATACTAGATCAAGGTAACTACAAAATGGATTTGAATGTGTCTCATCTAGCAACCGGCACGTATCTCTTGATTCTGGAAACCAAGGCGGGTCAGCAGGTGGAGAAAATCGTGGTTGCGCGTTAGAATTATAAAAGGTAGTAGTGCATAGAAATTAACAGAACCAACTTGTCATAGATCCGCCGTGGAGGACTTTGTTTTGTTAGGTTTTGCCTGGTGCGAGAATATGTTAAGCAGTGGAGATTCTTACAAGTACTGTTTAGAAGTGTGAATCACAATACATACCTGGTCTTCGAGCGAATCTACCTGGAAGCGGACGAGTCGATTCCGTTTTTGTACAAATGTCAATTTGATTACAAAAACGAGAATTCCGCATTGGCGGAAGAAGTTTGTTAGTTCATATCTTGACAATTCTTACCCTCCTCTTATAATGTTCATAGGTGGAGGGTTGTATGAAGATATTAGTTGTATTGCTTTCACTCATACCTTTTCTCTTTTCCGGCATACCTGCAATGATTGATGACGTTGATGGAAACCCTGTCTTAAACCGGCCAAATGGACTGCTCCGCGACCGTATGGTAATTGACAGGGTTGGAGATATAAGGGCAATTCTGAGCGGGCAGGGTACGAGCATTATAGTTTCTCAGAATGCCGAAGCAATTGCTGTAATTTATGGGGCACCAACTTCTGATCCCTGGAATCCCATGGAGATCAAGGTTGCTTATTCTGAAGATAGCGGCGTGACCTGGACTAAGTATGGGCCTTTCAGCGGGGCTTGTCGTAGAGCTTATCACAGCGTTGATGGTATGCCTGATTTTCATTTGAATGTCGGTCATCTATACTTCAT
>JBAUFP010000067.1:0-6039 GCA_049679205.1 bacterium
CATTGAAACATGGATTATTTTACTGATAATCAACATCAAGTCAAGGCTTCTGGTTTTCCGCTGTTGACTTTTGGCGGTAGGGCACTATAATTAACGCCGTGAAAGAAAAGCTATTACGTGGCATATATTCATGGTTAGTTGTAATAATTGTGGTATTGATCCTACGCGTGATATTTGTTGAGGCCTACGTTATACCAACGGCATCCATGGAAAAGACACTACTCATAGGTGACGCATTACTCGTTAACAGATTCATCTACGGTGTGAAGATACCCATACCATTTTCGACGAGGCAAATTCCGATAATCCCGGGTCGTATGCCGCAGCATGGCGAGATCGTTGTCTTCAGATATCCGTTCGAAAACAGGGATTTTGTAAAACGATGCGTGGCGGTGCCGGGTGATACATTGGAGATCAAAAATAAGGTGCTCTATGTTAATGGGCTTAGAGTTGATGAACCATATGTGCGCCATGCTGATCGGTCAATAATTCGAGGGGTCATTGCCGACAACCGTGTGTATCAAGACAAGTGGGAAAAGGCACAGCTTGGTGACCTGATCGGTCAGCAGGTACGCGATAATTTTGGCCCGGTTGTTGTCCCCAGGGATTGTATTTTTACCATGGGCGACAATCGTGATAATTCATTGGACTCAAGATTTTGGGGACCGCTGCATAAACGCTATCTCAAAGGCAAACCCTTGTTCATCTATTTCTCTTTTGACCCCGGCGGTGAAGTATCTAGCTTCATTGAAGTCTTTAAGATCTGGCAATGGAAAGCAATACGCGTGAACCGAATCGGCGAGATCATATAAAGAGAATATTTTGTCAAGGGGATTCTGTTTTATTGCAGTTAACCGCACATTTTTGTTGACAAGTAATGAATCGGGGTTATAATTGAATAGATTTAAGTCTATCAAAGGAGCAGTAATGAGAAAGACATTTGTTCTCTTTTTGCTTTTTATGGGTGTACTATTTTCCCAGCAAAGGATTGTGCGAGTATATGCACGATCTTTGAACCATCTGAACAGAATATCGGCCAAGCTAGATCTGGATATTGCCGGTGCGCAGGCTGGGATTTCTTACGACATTGTGGCGGATGATTTGGTAATGGCCCAGATCATCGGCTCTGGCTTGAGCTATGAGGTGGTTGTACACGATCTCGGCGCGGTCAAGGAAAGCGTGCGCGCTGATTATCTTTCCTACGCTGAAGTCGAGGACAGCTTGAGACAACTGGCGCAGGACTATCCTGCGGTCTGCAAGTTTGATTCTTTGCCCATCCCGACCTATGAGGGCAACTGGATCTATGGTATTAAGATATCGGATAACCCCCATATCGAAGAAGATGATGAGCCTGGTTTCCTCATAGACGGCACGCATCATTCACGGGAATGGGCCTGCGTTCCCGTCGTCATGTTTTTTGCTGATTCTATGCTCGCCGCTTATAATATTGACCCTGGGATCACCAGTATCATAAACAATACCGAGATCTATGTTTTTCCGGTTATAAATGTTGATGGTTATCTCTATGATTACCCGTCCGGGTGGTCCTGGCGTAAGAACCGCGAGCCTTTTGACGGTGAAATTGGTACGGATCCGAATCGCAACTATGGGGGTTGCTCACCCGATATTGAAGGCGACTGGGGCGCAGTAGACGAATACCAGGCAAGACATCGGCCTGACTATAGTACTTTCTGCGGAGCCTATGCGAATTCAGGTGACGAGACCCGGGCGCTCACCCTATACGTAAAAGAACGTATCATCAACGCCTACATGTCCTATCACAGTTATAGTGAACTGTTGATGTGGCCCTGGGGTTGGACTGGACAGGAGACACCGGATTCACTGCTCCATGATCAGGTGGGTAATTACATGGCGAATCAGGTGCAGCGCTTGAGTGGCGGAACCTATGGGCGCGGCCCGATCTATTCGGCGATCTATGCGGTGAGTGGGTCGAGCTGTGACTGGTTCTATAGCTGGTCGCGCTGGGTAGGTGGTCGGTCAAACCTTTCTTTCACCACTGAGCTGGGGACGACGTTTTATCAACCGGTAAGCCAGCTCGATCACATTATGCACCAGAACTTCAAGGCCCTGAAATACCTGGCCGGATTTTGTGATTCGATCGTCTTGCTGCTCGATGCCGTGGTGCCGCCGCCGGTCATATACACGATAGGAACCGTTGGCACTTCTTATGCCGTTGCGTGGCATGCAATAAATGTCGATGATAATCATCCCACCCACTGGGAATTGCTGGAACTTGCCAGTCCCTCGGTCATTGAAGACGACCTTGAAGGCGGTACTGATCGCTGGGTGTTGGATGGATTCACACTTTCCCCGGCTCAAGCGCACTCAGGTACTCATAGTTTCTTCTCGGGTAATATTGATGAGATGAATCACGCAGTACGTATGGTGCATCCGTATTTTGTACAAGCCGATGATTCAGTGACCTTTTGGTGCTGGTATGATCTAGAGGTTAATTATGATGTCGCGGTGGTCGAGGTATCTGAGAATACCAAGGAGTGGTTCAACTTGGATACGACCCGTTTCAATGGTACTTCAAATGGCTGGATCCGTAGGTCCTATTCACTCGAGGATTGGTTAGGTAAGTCAATCTATATCAGATTTCGCGGGATGACCGATCCTTCGGTTTTGAACGCGGGCTTCTATGTGGATGATATCTATCCAGTATGTCTGTTCGCCAGCGTGGATACGGTGTCATCAAGTATTACTGACACCCTGTATACTTTCAGCGATCATCCAAGCGGCGAGTTCTACTATATGGTTCGGGGTAGCAACACGGCCTGGGGTTGGGGTGATTACTCTTATCTCGTGCGTGCTGATGTGGGTTTGGGCGTAGGGGAAGGCGAAGTCTCTGGGCTGAAGAAGATCACCCCTTCGATTTCCTTGCTCCAGAATCCGTTCACTGATCAGCTGCGTATTAGCTACACCTTGTGCGATGTTGACGCTAAAGCGGCACGTCTCCACATCTACGATGCAATGGGAAGGTTGGTGAGAGACTTGTCTTCGCAGTTATCTGTTACCGGCCATCAATCATCTGTCGTGTGGGATGGCCGCGATGCGTTAGGGAAAAGTATGCCGAATGGTGTCTATTTTGTCGAATTTGTTGCTGGTGAGGTTAAACAGGTTAAAAAAGCTGTTATCTTAAAATAGATCTATGGGATTTTATAGAACCACCATGAGGAGGTAGGATGAAGCGAGCATTAGTGCTCTGGTTATTGGTTTTCATTCCGTTATTTGCGGGCACGATCACCAAGACATTAAACTTTTCAGAACAAGACCTGATGTTGTACAGGGTTGATGATTATGATGTTGTGGAGATAAAAGGGAACCCGGTGCTGGTGAACCTCGGCGCGCCGAGAATGCCCTGGATTCTGCAGAAACTAGTTATTCCGGCGGGTGCGGTACCGGCGAGCGTGAGAATCATCTTCGAGGAGTGGAGAGACATTCCCGGTACTTTCAACGTGGTCCCGGCGCAGCCGGATGTACCTTTGCCCATGCCGGGTAAGACATTCGAACCAGCACCAATAACACCTGATCCTGACATCTATTCATCAGCAGAACCTTTTCCACGAGTTAAGATTAGGAATAGTGGTATGGGTAAATTGAGCGGCTTTCACATTGCCCACGTGGATGTGTTTCCCGTGCGTTTCATCCCGTCAGATGGTAAGCTCCAGCTGGCGACAACGATTACCTACGAACTCGAATATCGTGAAGAGGGAAGTATGGATATTATTTCTTCTGAGCGCCAGAGAGAGGTGTTCGGTGATGCAGTACATTCCATCGTAGCCAATCCGGAAGATGTTGTGCGGTTTGCGCCATACGTGGGACAAAACCGCGGCGTGTCGTTTGTTCCTCCGGGCTATTATGAGTATGTCGTGATCAGCGCTTCACCCATGGATACGGTATTCGAGCGTCTTGCCGATTGGAAGACGAAAAAAGGAGTGCCTTCAACCGTGGTTGATATTTCATGGATCAGTAGTACTTATACGGGTTATGATTTGGCTGAGAAGGTTCGGAATTTTATCATTGATGCACACGATAACTGGGGTACGATATATGTGCTGCTTGGTGGTTCTGGCGATTATGAAACGAGCGGTCAGAATATCGTGCCGACGCGAAAGGCGTGGTATACATATGCGGGCGGGCCAGATGGTGATAGTCTGCCTAGTGATTTGTACTATGGCGATTTAGATGGTGATTGGGATCGTAATGGCAATCATGTTTACGGCCAGCTCAGTGACAGTGTTGATATGTATGCTGATGTCCATGTCGGCCGCGCTTCCGTGTACAATATTGCCATGGCGCAGAATTTTGTGTACAAAATCTTCACCTACGAGAAGAATCCGCCGACTGATTACCTGAAGAAGATGTTGCTTCCTACCGCCATACTTTGGTCAAGCTATGAAGAGCGCCCGCTCCAGGATTCGATCGCGCGCATGACTCCAGCCGACTGGGTTGACGCAAAGCTATACGAACGAAACGGTCTGCTGAGCCGGCCGAGGATGATCGATTCCATGAATGTTGGTTATGGCATGGGCCACTGGGTAGGACACGGGAATGAGAGCGGCATATATATGGGTTCATCAGCATACCTGAATTCGACCGACGCCAACAACTTGGTCAATGGCGACCGGCAGGGTATTGCCAGCTCAATCGGCTGCATGTGCGGGGGCTGGGACCTCACGCCGGGAAGCGATTGTTTTGCCGAGCGTCTGGTCAACCGCGTGGGCGGTGGACTTGTCGCCGCAATAATGAATTCGCGTTATGGTTGGGGCGCCTATGTGAGTGGGTATGTGCCCGGACCGTCAGAACGAATTGATACATCATTCTTTCATAATGTACTGGTTGATGACTTACATCATATCGGGGATGCACATTCGCTTTCCAAAGACGCATGGGTATTCTATGCGGATTCGGGTAATCAATATGATATGACCCGCTGGTGCATTTACGAGTTGAATCTGCTTGGTGACCCAGAAATGCCCTTATGGACCGACGTGCCAATGAACCTGACGGTCAATTATCCGGCCGCGGTTCCAGTCGGCTTTCAGAACATTAACATTTCCGTAATCAGCAATGGTAGTCCGGTCAGCAATGCGCTGGTTTGTCTGCAAAAGGGCAGCGAAGCGTATGAGAGTGATTACACTAATGCAGCCGGACTGGTGACCTTGAGTGTCAATCCAACTTCACCCGGAGCCATGTACATTACTGTGACGGCATTGAATCATTATCCCTACGAAGATTCATTAATGGTTCAGCCAAGTAATTATGCGTATGTTACGTTCCTGAGCTGTTCGATAAGCGACCCGGGGCCGGGTGGCAATAATAACAATCAATTGAACCCAGGGGAGTCAGCAGAAATGCCGGTTTGGGTGATGAACTGGGGTCAGAGTCAGGGCAGTAACATAGTTGGTATCCTGAGCGCGAGTGATTCTTATACTACACTTTCCGATACACTCAAGAATTTTGGTAATGTACCAGCCGGTGATTCTGCCTATACTGGAGCGGACGGGTTCGATGTGAGTATCTCTTCATCGTGTCCGAATGGTCACGCAGTGTTATTCACGCTGACGTGCAGGGATGATATTGATTCGACGTGGGTTTCACAATTCAGCCTTAATACATATGCGCCGATCTTAGTTCTACAAGACTATATAGTAGTTGGCGGTAATGGAATTTTGGAACCGGGCGAAACGGCGGATATTGTGGTTACCTTAGAAAATGAAGGTGGTGCTAGTGCAGAGAATATCACTGCTACTTTGACCAGCACGTCGCCTTATCTCACGATCAATGATGAAGTGGGTACGTTCGGCACGATTACGCCTGGGAATATCGGGTACAACACGGCGGATCCGTTCAATGTGACGGCGAGTGCTTCGGCCGCCTATGGTATACTGGTCGACTGTGATCTCATTATCGAGGCCGGTTTGTATACGGATACCCTGGATTTCCAGCTGGCAATTGGCGAACCCGTACCCTCAGATACCGGACACTACTATGTCTATTACTCGGGTGGCCTGC
>JBAUFP010000068.1:0-3065 GCA_049679205.1 bacterium
AACAAATTCGATGTGCTCTTGGTTCGTTCCAGAGAGGGTATTATATTCCCAGATGCTGAGGAGCCGGTACACATCGTATTCGTTCTCATCGGGACCCGCGACAGAAGGCATTCGCATCTGCGGGCACTGATGGCGATTGCGCAGATTGCACAGCAACACGATTTTGACAAAAAATGGCTCGACGCCTCGGCAACAAAGGATCTGCGTGACATCATACTACTCGGCACGCGGAAAAGGCACTGACAAGCGCCAAATCGTAAACTGGGTATAAGAAGACAAGGTAAATTTCGAATTTCGAAAAGCGAAAAGCGAAACCCCAGACTAGCAGACCAGGATATCAGAGAATCAAGGAACGCGATTTCGAATTTCGAAATGCGAAAAGCGAAAACCCAACTTCGAAGAATACGCAGTATCGCCTGAATGCTCGCAGTAACACTTCGTTCGCAGTATCGCTGCGCTCGCCTCCAGCGTAATGCGTCAGGCGTCCAGCGCCCGGCGTTTCTCGTAGTTGTTTGATTTATCAAACAGAACCCGATAAATCGGGTAACTACGGGGATGGCTTTTGGTCCGATGAATTGGGCAACTACAGCAGGGATTTTTGTCCCACTAATGCTTGACTTTGACGCATTTTACGAGTAGAATACATGATGGTTGGAATCGGTTATGATATTCATAAGCTCGTAGTAGGTCGCAAGTTATTCTTAGGCGGTGTTCAGATTGATTTTGAGAAAGGACTGCTCGGACACTCGGATGGCGATGCGCTAATCCACGCAATATGTGACGCTCTTCTGGGCGCGGCCAATCTGGGTGACATAGGTGCCCATTTTCCACCCACTGACGCGCGGTACAAGAACCTGTCGAGTTTGAAAATATTGAGGTCGGTGAACAAATTCCTTGAGGATTCAGGATTCTTAGTTAAAGGAATCGACACCATCGTCATTGCCGAAGAACCCAAAATCCAACCCCATATCAAAGATATGAAGATAGCGATCGCGACCGCGATCGGCATATCAGAAGATGTCATTTCGATAAAGGGTAAGACAAATGAAGGTTTTGGCGGTATCGGCGCCGGTCAAGCCATAGCGGCGTGGGCAATATGCGAAATAGGCAGAATATATGCTACCCCTGAAGGATGATCTAAAAACACGTACCAGGCCGGTTGTCGTCTACGGGATTCTGGCGGCTAATATTCTGGTCTACGTTTACGAAATATCCCTTGGCCCGGCACTCAACGATTTCGTGCGTCAATTCGGGGTGACTCCATATTTCTTGTTTCATCCGTCCGGATTTAAGACATATTTGACAGTATTCACAAGCATGTTCATCCATTCCAACAGCATAATGCACATTCTTGGCAACATGCTCTTCCTCTGGATATTTGCCGACAACGTTGAAGACCGGATGGGCCATTTCAAATTCCTTTTGTTCTATTTTGTCTGTGGGATCGCCGCGGCATTGTTACAGAGTGCTATTGACCCGGGTTCTAAAATCCCAATGATCGGCGCAAGCGGAGCAGTATCCGGAGTCTTGGGTGCATATATTCTCTTGTTCCCAAAGGCACGTGTCCTTGCCCTTATTCCGTTGGGGTTTTTCTTGAGGGTTTCTTATCTCCCGTCATTCATTTTTTTGGGAATCTGGTTTCTCTACCAATTTCTGTTTGGTGTTTCCTCACTCGGCGCCCAGGGGGGCGTGGCCTATTTTGCCCATATTGGAGGGTTCTTCGCGGGGTTAGTTCTAGCTTTACCATTTAAGAAAAGAAGAAAGAATATTGATTATCAAATATACTAAGAATAGCAAATCGACGATGAAAAAGGAGGCTTGATGTTGATGATTTTGTGCATGCTTGGAGTCATGTATGACTACCGGGCGCCATTAGAAAATAAAGTCGACCCAAGATGCTATCTGGATGATATTGTCCGGGCCTGGGTCTATTTTACAGACAAGGGTGTAAGCATTGACCAATATGACGATGCCTTGCAGGCAGCCAGGAAACGGATGACCGCCGAGGCACAACAAAGAAGAACCCTGCGCAGCGGCATAACTGATTACGGAGACCTACCATTATCCACAGACTATATTGATGAAATCGAATCCTTTGGTGGTGTTCTGATAACCGAATCCAAATGGCTGAACGCAGCGAGTTTTATTATCGGCCGTGAAGATATCGATGTAATAGCGCAGTTTGATTTCGTACACAAGATCACGCGAGTCGCGCCATTCCGTGCACCACAAGAAATGGAAACCACGGCCGAGGATACCGCAATATATGGACTGACCTACCGCCAATCGCAGATGTTCGGCATTGACCGGGTGCACGATATGGGCATATTCGGCTCTAATGTAAGAGTTGGTTTCCTTGATACCGGACTGAGACGCACGCCTATTGCGTTGAATAACATCAATGTATTTGCGGAATATGATTTCCTGAGTGGTGATCAAGTCTTTCTTGATAACCTTCCGGTAACTGACAATTATGGTATCTATAGCGATATGCTGTTCCACCGAACGAATACGGCCTACAATCTCTTTCTCTGCGGTGATACGCTCAAATTCGGAGCACCGGTGCGCGATATCCTGTACACATCATCTACCGATGGTGTCAACTGGACTGCGCCTCTCATCAAACTCACCGACAACTACAACAACTGGGCGCGCGAAATCGCTGTGTGCGGCCGGGACACGATGTTTCTGTTCTATCGGGATCGCTATGGGCTAAAATACCTGGCATATTCGGACACAATTCTGGTTCAGCAACCACTGGCCACTGGCTCTTTGCGCCGGGAACCTTCGGCAACAATTGTCAATGACACGGTGTACGCGGTATTCCATAACAAGGACACGCTTTTCCTGAGTAAAGGTAACATATCGGGATTCTCCTCGGAAATAGTAATTGACTCAGCGCCGTCTAATATTAAGGCACCAGAAGTCATCAGCACCGATTCACAAATCGGGATATTTTACCATATTTTTCCTGAAGACACACTCTATTTCATGAAATCCACTTTGCCGCTCCTGAGTTTCGTCGATACTTTCAAGATACTGGGTAAGGATGCACAGACAATAGT
>JBAUFP010000069.1:0-3119 GCA_049679205.1 bacterium
TATCTTTTCAATGTTCACCTCCGTATACAAAGTATAGGTAAAAGTATGGAATAGTCAATGCTTCGGATTAGCCGGGGGAGAAGGCATAACCTTCTCCCCGGATCGATTATGTGTCAAGGAGATGTCCGTTCAACTAGCCGTCCCTCGACTACATCATAGAATTTGTGTATCTTCACCACGGTTGTTTGCGCGCGCATATGCGCGGGTAGTTCCGTATTGGTTATCAGGGATGCAGTAAATGGGAAAGTAATCGAGGACGCGTCAACGGCTTGGTTATTTTCATTAATGTACCTGCCCATAGACGTTCCGGGCATAGAGACTTCAAGCCCGTCGACGAGAATGAGCGAATTACCTTTAACTCCAGCGACCATGCCGAGCGATACTTCTTCAGCCATGAGCGGCAAGGCCATTATGACTAGACAAATGGAGAGATATCTCATGTAGGCCTCCTTATCTTCCCTTCCAGAGAATTACACCAGCCCGTGGTAATCCAGGAATACCGGTTTCTGGTGATACGATACCACCGCCAACCTGGATGAAGACCTTGGTCTGGTCAGCACTCACATATAGACTGGGTTCGGACGGGTACCCTGAGCCAAGCGATAGCATGATGCGGTTATTACCGAGTGTGTCGCCGAGAAATGCCTTGGTATAGGCAGTTCCAGTCCGGTAGAATAGGGCGTAGAGGTTTCCGAAACCACCGTAGGAACATATATCCGCGCTCGGCACAAAGGTCGTGAATAACACGGCGCCGCCAAGAACCAGTGATGACGTCAGATTCCGCTCACCGTTCTGGTTGAATTGACGATACCACCCGAGTCTTTGGTCAACCATAGAGATCAAGCTATCAAATGGCAGGTCACCGGGTTGCACAAGACCGTTTGTGTCAACATTCACATTGGTGACATCATACAGTTGCGTGTAATCCGTACTATGGGTAGTGTCATCACGGAAGCCAACATATAAGTGTCGCGTTGGATTGCTCTCGTCAATATCTGAATAGAGCCGGCCCGTTCCAAAATACACCCAGAGATTGTTATACTCATCAGTGGCTACGCTGCCCTCAGCCGTGACTGGTTGCTGCATATCCATCACCATATTCATTGTCCAGAGATTGGGGTCGATTTCGTCATTGGTCAGGATACGGTATATCTTACCCTGCCACCCCTTGACTGGTGCACCTACATAATGGCATTCACCGAAGTATATCCGGTCAACCGTATAGTCAATGCCCCAATCACAGGCAAAGATGTCGGCAATGAAAGACTGTGCATCTGGTAGCACGAAAGTCCGCAGCAATGCGCCGGTGGTCAGGTCGAGAACGAAGATTCTTCCGTTCTGGGCACAGTCACCACCGCAAGTGATCGGCCCTGAGCCGAATACAAGAAACCAGCTGTCCTTGACCTTGACCACAGTTGAGTAACATACCGTGTATTGCAGGGCAGGGTCCGTGAATTCCCATAGGGGTTGTGGATTTAATGGATCAGTAATATCGATCGCAAAATAGGCCGAGCGGCAGGTTTCCAGATCATTGGGAATGACCGTGCCACCGAGGCGCATACCGCCGATCAAGAGAGTGCCCCAGCCATCAATATGCACTGGGTCGTCGGTAAAGATCTGGGCGTCAGTTATGTAAGGTTTCAAGTCTACATAATAGACATGGCAATATTCAGGATCCATGAGCCATTTTAGATGGGGTAGGAGATTATAAGGAGCGTGTGCCCAGAGTTCCTCGCCCAGATCATATCCAGCTGGGTCGAGCTCCAATGGTCTCAGGACGTTGTCCGACGATCGGAGGGCGATACCTGCGTTAAATGCATGGAGCATACCGTCATTAGCACCGACATAGACAACCTGCCTGCGGTTCCGATAGTGTTGGTAGTAGCGGGCATAGGACATATCACCGTAGATGAAATCGTAGCGTTCTATTGGCTGACTTATCAGAGTTGCGCCGGAATTTATGATATCACCGAGTTTCCACACCATACCGCCAACGGTTCTCATTCGTTTGTTTGCATTACTGAAATCCAGACCACGGATGTATTGGATGATTGTATCAGCTGTAGCTTGGGACAGCCCGATGCCCAATCGTGGTCTTAGTTGTCCACCATTGGCCAGGTCGAAATCAGTTTTCACACCATTGATCGAGGTCCAAATTTGCCGGTTGGCCGGTGGGTTGTGATTTCTCCACAGCCAATTGCCGGCATCCCATACCGGTACGAGGTCTTCGATCGGCACGTACTCTACCTGAACCAGACTGTCGCCAGTCCCGAAGATATCACTGTAACGGGTAACCATGACATTTGAACCGCTCCACTCCATGGTGACGACATAGTCGTTCTGCAGATCGAGTATTGCATCATGCTGATTATCCTCACGTAGATTGCCGAACGGGTCGAGCCATAGACTTTGACATGTGCCTATCCAATTAAGGAGCTCACCGGTGTCGAATCTCTTCGTTGGGTAGAACTGTCCTTGAACTGTTGAACCACCCGCCTTGGTGCCGACACTCAACATGGAAACACCGCTGCCCGAAGAGATCTTTGCCTGGATATCGACGAGAATGTTCAATATCGCTTGTTCGATCTCGGCGCCGCTCTCCGCCTGATAGTAGTTGTCCGGGATACCATTGCCATCCTTATCGTATTCAGCCGAATCAGGGCCAGGTAGGTTGTCACCATTCTTGTCGTCGAACCCGCCGCATTTTGCCGCATCCATGAGGAGATTAGAACCAAGGGTACCAAAAGCATAGACAACAAAGCACTCGATAGATTGGTCATCATCTAATTCTCGGTTACCCCAACCAGAACCCATATCCGGTCTCATATCATTGACATGTCCGTATAGGCAGACATCATCAAGGTAATCAGTACCACTACTAGGCAAAAGAGGATTTATCCCATCCCAGTAATTTTGCAGATTTGTGCAGTTGGGCATGCTTGGATCCGAGTTTGGGATTTCCTGATCCATGGTTGATTCACCGTCGGTGATCATTATCACAAAGGATTTGCGGCAGGGGACCATGTCTCTTAGATTCTTGTCATAATATGGGTCGTGCAGGCCACCGGGATTTTCACTATAATCACCATTAATGTAATAAGCATCGGCTTGGGAAAAGA
>JBAUFP010000070.1:0-2537 GCA_049679205.1 bacterium
CTAGGAATCCTCTTCTGAATAGCAATGACATTTACCCCGAACGTCCGACGGAAATCCAATTGTCTCAGGCTTTTACCGATGAATTTGGGGCGGGCTTCAATTTCCACTAGACTATGGCCTGTAGTAAGAACGACATGCTGATAGATCTCGGGAGAGAGGAGTCTCTTTGCCAGATCTTCACCCATCTGTTCTTCAATGACAATAACGTTATCGGCGCCGACTGATTTCAGCACATGTGCATAGAGCTGATTTATTGCGCGCGCGACAATTCTGCAAACACCCATTTTCTTGAGAATTGCCGTAATCAATATTGCTTCTTCCTGATTGTCACCAAGTGCGACTACCGCCGCGTCCACATCCTTGATGCCGGCCGCTTTCATCGCCTCTTCGTCGGTTGAGTCCAGAACCAGGGCGGGAGAGACTTGTTCTTTGATCTCCTCGACACTCTCTCGATTCTTGTCGATTGCGATAACGTTAGCACCTTTCTGGGAAAGAGTGAATGCGACTTTCTTACCAAAAGCACCCAGACCGATAACAGCAAACTGCGGCATCTTTTCCTCCTTTAACCAATCATGACCCTTGCCTCAGGGTATTCAACTTTGCCCCTGCGTAAAGTACGAGTTAATGCGAAACCAAGCGTGAGAGGTCCGATTCTTCCACCGTACATGAGAATAATTATAAGCAACTTACCTATGATTGTCAAATCCGGTGTAATGCCCATAGATAGCCCGACCGTGCCAAAAGCGCTGACTGATTCAAACAAGAGCGGCAGGAACGGTTGTTCTTCGAACGCGAGCAACAGCAAGAAAATCGAAATGAGCAGCAACAGTGTAGCCACGGCTATTGCCATTGCTTTATAGACGATGGTACTCGGGATTTTACGTTTGAAAACCTCGATGTCTTCTTTGCCACGCAGGATGTTCCCCAAAGAAAGAAGCAGGATAGCAAAAGTCGAAGTCTTTATACCGCCGCCGGTTGAGCCCGGAGAAGCGCCAATGAACATGAGGATTATGAGGATCGTCAATGTTATCGTCGAAAGCGAGGCGATCGGCACTGTGTTGAAACCTGCAGTTCTCGGAGTTACTGATTGGAACAATGCGCCCCAGAGCTTCCCGGTCAAAGGAAGATTGATAAATGCACCGTCGAATTCGATAAAGAAAATAAGCAGGAATCCGACGATAATAAGCACGGTTGATGTCACCAGTACGAGCTTGGTATGAATGGACAGGATTCGTTTTGCTCCGCTCAAATGCCGAGTTACTTCGTAAACAACGATGAAACCGATGCCGCCCAAGATGATCAAAGCCATAATGACGGTATTCACGACCGGATCAGCAATGTGATTCTCCAGTGAATTCGAAAAGAGCGAGAAACCGGCATTACAGAAAGCTGAAATAGAATGAAAAACGCTAAGGTAGAGTGTTTGTATTGGGTCTTTGTATACGAATATCCAGCGGAAGAAAAGGATGACGGCACCGACGGTTTCAATCGCAAAGGTCATTTTGAATACGTAAAAAATCATACTCAGCACATTTCGTTCTTCCTCCATCATTTCCTGCAGCATGCCCCGCTGCCCGAGCGTGAAGCGACCAAATAACAGCGCAAGAAATGCGGAGTATGACATGATACCAATACCACCCAGTTGGATGAGCACAAGAATCACCGTTTGGCCAAAGGTCGAGAAATAAGCCGGGGTGTCTTGTACAATGAGACCGGTGACACATGTTGCCGACGTAGAAGTGAATAGCGCGTCAATGAAGCTTGCGCCGCGGCCGTCGGCGGTAGCCGTGGGAAAAGTAAGTAGTAAGGTCCCCACTAGTATCGTGCCTACGAAACTCAATGCAATAACCTGGGGTGTCCTGAGCCGTACACCCCGCAGGACGCTCGCGAACTTCCGTGTTCGGGTGAATGTCTTGATAAGAATGGCAAAGTTCCTGACCGCGATAATACCGACGCCGCCACGCGTAGTCACGATACTCAAAAGGAATGGCATGAATACGAGAAGATCGAGCCAGTTCTTGCGTAGGTAGTGTTTCTTGGGGTAGGTATAGTAGAAGTTCAGTACCGCATCCAGTAAATAGGCAAGGAAAACCACATAGTCCAGTATCGAAGACATTACCAACAGGACGGTCGGGAGCCGCCACCTTAAACCGGATTCAATGATGATCAGAAATAGGGCAAAGAACGTGAGACCATAGACAACCTTTTTATAGGTTGTTAACCATTCTGGTTGTTTGGTCCCTGTTTTCAAGGTCCGTAGCTTGAGCCACAACTTCATATGGTCAAGTATATTTCACGGCTGTTATTTGTCAATGAACGTGTTATGGGTTGGAAATGTTGATTTTTACGTTCTTAGGTATATAATTTGAATGGACTCTCTTGTGCTGAGAAAGTTAAAAAACGAGTTTTCAGATGACAAACGGTCTATATTATATGAACAATTTTTTTGCAGGATTGCAGTAATCATATAGGAGGCTAGCATGCCTAAATCACTTCGCAGAAAATCAAGAAAAGCAGGACTGCCCCCCGGTACATTA
>JBAUFP010000071.1:0-1838 GCA_049679205.1 bacterium
ACTATACTGATGAGAAAACTAGCATAGTAGAAGCAATAAACAAATTACCATCACTTAACAAGAAAACGGTTGCCGAGATTCTGAAGGCGCGCTTTTTCTTCCCGGATGATCAAACCTTGGTGGAAATAATCGATGCGCTTCAGAAAAAGGGACGCCGGTCAATGACCGATATCACTAACCGCAAACGGAATATTGAAGAGAAGATGGAAAATATCCGGAGAAAAATCACGGACACGACTAACATCATGAGCGATAGTCTAATCAATCTCGCCGAGGATTTCTCTACCGAGGAGGCCATTGAAAATATGGTGAAACGCTTGCATCGCAATGTGATTGGCAATGCCTATGACCTGAAGATTTTGAAATGGGAATATCAGGAGTGTGTTAACAAAGAAAACAGCCTGAAAGAAATTATGCGTTGGAAACCTGAAGATCTTGCTGCCCTTATCACGAAGGACGAATGGGATCCATACATAATGCAAGTACTTCACCGGCGTGAGGATATCGACGAAGCAAGACTCCAGTTGATACTCAAGGAGGCGGCCAATGACATAAGGAACGACGAATCCGCACAGGAACTCATGAACCAGTACCGGATGTCGGCGTTCCTGAAAGAGAGGTATGATTGCCGTCAGGTGATGGATGGATTCAATAAGAGTGTTGATGAGATTATCGTACCGCTCGTGAAATCGATTTTGCTGGAAGAACTTGTGGATTACTACCCAAAACTATCACAGATCATGACCGCGGAAGGCATTCGTTTCCTGGGAGAAGAGGCCATATCCGGCCGCGTTTCGCTGATTGAAAAGGACGTCAACATCATTGCCAGTGAAGAATCGGCTTCGGATGAAAATGTGCTTCGCTACAAGGATCAGGTATCGGTTCTGGTGTACGATATAAGAGGTTCCACTTTCATGGGTGCTAAGTTGAAGAATGCCGAGAAAGAGAGCGCAATAAGAAATCTGTTCCAGGAATCAATGCTCTATATGGCCGAAAAGTATGGTGGCATTCCGATTAAAGATACGGGTGATGGCGGTGTGATATTTTTTGCCCGAAATCATTATGACATAAAGGACCAGAAAACGCTGCGCCCCGAGCCCGGCAGTACGCTGCCATCCGTCCGTTGTGCAATCGAAATGGTCCAGGAAGCCAGGTTGTTCGTACAGCGAAACATACATCGGTATGGAGATTGGTTTCGCGAGTTTGAAGAACGTGAGATCGATTTTGAAGGCGCGGCGTATGCAAAACTCCCGCCTTCGTATCAGGCGATCTTTCAAGTAGGCATCGGGATTGCTTCTGGGTGTTATCCACGCGAGGTATATTTGGACAAGAATGCCTTCGGTGAACATGATTTAACCGGCATGTTGGTCCGGGAGGCGAATCTCTATTCGACGGTCAAGGCAAAGGGTAAATCAACGATCATCTGCGATGATGCAACAGTCTATAACATTTTGCTCAACGTTGACCGGTTTTCTTTCTTGAGCGAGGCAGGTTTGCGCATCGACCCGGTGCAGCTTAACATTCAGCAAGGACTTGAGTACTGGATTAGACAGCGGACATCACGCAAAGGTTTCATTCTTGATCTGTATAAGATATTTGTCGCTAGATTTGGCCGGGAAATGGCCGATACAGAACATCTGAAAATCATCCTGGATGATAATGATATTGTGATCAATGAAAGCGGTGATGCTAAAATCGATAAGGTGGAGAGAAGCAAAATGCTCTTTGAGATATACGCGGAGGCGTTAAAGTGAACAGGTACAGCGTAAGTAGCATACAGGAGTGTGTCGAAGAAAAAAGCAACTATTTCAGTTTGATCAGAAAAAGGTTTATGAGTG
>JBAUFP010000072.1:0-14804 GCA_049679205.1 bacterium
CCCTTACCCGCAGTCATAAAAATCATGAAAGCCGGCTACGTTGCCATAATAGGTAAACCCAATGTCGGTAAGTCTACCCTGTTAAACCGCCTACTGGGCATGAAGATCTCGGCAGTTACACATAAAGCGCAGACAACCAGAAATCGTATACTAGGAATTCTCACCCAGGGTGAATACCAAGCATGCTTCATTGATACCCCAGGCATGATAAGCCCTGAGTATGAACTGCAAGAATTTATGATTAAGCAAATAAAAACCGCCGTTATGGATGCCGATGTCATCATTTCCATGGTCGACCCATGGTTAAAGGATGTACATTCACATGCCCAGTACACAAAATCGGCACAAGATGTCCCGAGGATAATAGTCATCAACAAAATCGACCTCGTATCGAAAACCGAACTACTACTTCTGATCCACGGCCTCAAGAACACAGATGCATGCGAAATCATACCGGTCTCCGCATTGAACGGTGAAGGAGTTGACGACCTCAAGCGAGCAATCTTCACATACTTACCTGAAGGAGAATTCTTGTACCCGGAAGATGACGTTTCCGACACACCAGAGCGCTTCTTTGTCGCTGACTTGATCCGGGAAAAAATCTTCGAGATATTCAAAAAAGAGATACCATATGCGAGTTGCGTACTCATCGATGATTTCAAAGAACGCGAAAAGGGCAAGGACTACATCCGCGCCATTATCTATGTCGAAAGACCGTCACAAAAGGCAATAATTATCGGAAAAAAGGGTGCGGCTTTGAAAACGGTGGGTGAAAAGGCGCGGCGCGAAATTGAAAAGTTCTTGGGCAAACCGGTATTTCTGGAACTATGGGTCAAAGTCAAGGGAAAATGGAGAAAAAACAAGAAGTTTCTCAAGGAATTGGGTTACTGACCTTGGCCTCCAAAGTCTCGTCAATGTTTTCTTAACGATTATTCGGAGGAGGTTGTGTGGAAATCAAAAAAGTAAAAATCGAAGTACCCGAAGGCGTCAATCTCATTTGCGGACACACGCATTTCATCAAGACCGCCGAAGACTTGTACGAAGCACTGGTCAATTCTTCGGCCCAGATAAAATTCGGAATCGCTTTTTGTGAAGCATCAGCTGATTGCCTGGTACGTTACGAAGGCAATGATCCGGAACTCACCGATATGGCCAAGAAATTGGCTCTGGAAGTCGGGGCCGGACACTTCTTCATAATCCTGATCAGAAACGCTTACCCGATCAATGTCCTGGGCGCAATCAAGGCATGTCCTGAAGTGGTCAACATTTTCTGCGCGACGGCGAATCCGGTCGAATTACTGCTCGTCGAAGACGCTCAAGGAAGAGGCGTGGTCGGCGTTATTGATGGATTCTCACCAAAAGGGATCGAGGACGAAAACGCACGCAAGGAGCGTTATGCATTTCTCAGGAAAATCGGCTACAAATTATAAACGACCAGGCCCGGAGGCTGATTGCTTTAAGCAGCGGCTCACGTCAAGTATACGCCGTGTCATTTTCATGCTAACACTCATACTACTAACCATGCCGCAATCAGGCATCAGTGCAACGACCGGACGATTTTGGTCATATTTCAACCTCACATCACTCATTACGTCCAACTGGTCCTTTGTCTTTATGCCTGGAATCCGGTACGAATTCGCGCGCGCGAATGATGCCCTGATGAGACCAAACAAAGAATTTTACTTCTATGAATTACTCGCCGGTCCTACCTACACGAAAACATGGGACCGGCTCACCATAAAACTGCCATTATGGTATTACAACATGGGTTTTCCATCATCCGGGGACTATGCTTATGCTCATAACATTGAATTCTTACCTATTCTTAGCTACCGCTCGGGAAAACTTGCCCTGACGAGCCGGACCATATTCCATAATACAATCTACGCCAGCATCTATGAATCGCCGGAGCAAAGGAAAGGTTATTCCCTGGTCATCCGACAATTCCTGCAAGTTGCTTACACTATGAGTCAGCGATTCAGCATCCTCTTAGCAGACGAGCCCTTTTTCGGAGTCATCGAAGACAAGGAAGCGCCACCCAGCCCGATCGGATTCTGGCCCAGGGGTTTCAGACTGAACCGGTTATACGCTGGATTTCAATACAAAATAACGCCCCACATGGCAGTATCACCTCAGTACGTGCTCGAGACTGCCTATGATGAGGGCAGTGTAACCGACACCAACCACTATTTGTTCGTTACGCTCTCCTACACATTCAAATTCTTCTGGTAAACGTTCTCTCCGGGTATTCAGTCGTCAAAGGCTTTTAGATCAGGGGCGCCCAGAATATCCAGGATGAAAGCATAATCAAAGGCAATCTCCCTTAGAAAGTCATAACGCCCAGACGACCCTCCATGTCCGGCACCCATATTAGTCTTCAGCAGTAATATATTCTCGTCCGTTTTAAGAGCCCTCAACTTTGCGACCCACTTAGCAGGCTCCCAATAACCTACACGCGGATCATTAAACCCAGCATGGACCAGCACAGTTGGATAATCTTGCGCCGTCACGTTATCATAGGGCGCATATGACATCATATATTCATAGTACTTCTTTTCAAATGGGTTACCCAGTTCAGTGTATTCGACAACGGTCAAGGGTATCGACGGGTCCAGCAACGTGGTGATAACATCAACAAAGGGAACATCAGCAATGACTGCTTTGAAAAGATCCGGACGCATGTTGATCACTGCTCCCATGAGCGTACCTCCGGCACTGCCACCTGATATGACGAGCAGCTCGCTACGGGTATAAGATTTCCTGATCAAATGCTCTGCGCATCCAACGAAATCAGTGAACGTGTTAACCTTTTTCAGGAACTGTCCCTGTCTGTGCCAGTGTTCACCCATTTCACCTCCGCCCCGCACATGGGCGATTGCGTACACGACACCCCGATCCAGAAGACTGAGTCGATTAGAAGAAAAATAGGGCTCGTAGCTATCACCGTATGCACCATAACCCACAAGCAGCAAAGGGTTACCACCGTCCTTTTCAATTCCCTTTTTGTATACTAAAGATATCGGAATCATAACGCCATCGTGAGCTCGAGCCCAAATCCGTTCCGAGTGATAATCGGTCGGGTCATGACCGCCCACGACATCGTACTGCTTTTTCAATTCCCTGACACGCGTGATCATATGGTAATCAAAAACCGAACTTGGTGTCACTAGTGATGTATATTCGAACCGTAGAATATCAGTGGTGAATTCTGGATTCTCCTTCCGAAAAACGGCATAAGTTGGTTCCGGAAACTCTATATAGTGACTCGAACTATCTCTTAGATTAATTATCCGTATTCTCTGTAGCCCCTTTTCTGTTTCATAAAGTACTAAGCGACTCTCAAAAACGTCAAACCAGTCGATCGTCACTGAATCGCGGACAGGAATCACGTCGCGCCAATTCGACACCTTCACGCGGTCAACTGGAGTTGCCGTCAGTTTGAAGTTTTGCGCATCTTTGTTGGTCCGGATATAGAATTTGTCACCACGGTGCTCAATATAATACTCGACATCTGATTCACGCGGTCTAAAAAGCATGAATTCTGCAAATGAGTCATCTGCCACAGCGTAGTGAATCTCAGTCGTGTTGTGGCTACCCGGCGTTATTAATATATATTTCTTACTTTTGGTTTTAGATACATCGATCCAGAAAGCTTCATCCTCTTCATGATAAATCAGTTTGTCTTCAACCTGACCCGTACCCAAAACATGCCGGTACACCTGATAAGGACGTTTTGCCCCGTCCAACACCGAATAGTAAAAGGTTTGGTTATCATTTGCCCAGGCTACTTGATAGCCAACGTTTTCTATCAGCTCTACTACGAGAGTGTCTGCCTGAAGATCCTTGATGTAGAGTGTGTACCGCTCTGAGCCTGCCGTGTCGATAGAATAGGCAAGGAAGCAGTGGTTCGGGCTGACCGCAAAAGCACCCAGTTCCATATACGAATGCCCGGCCGCCAGTTCATTGAGGTCTAGTAACACCTGCTCGTATCCGCCGAGACCACCTTTTCTCCGACAACGTATCGCATACTGCTTGCCTTCTTCAGTACGGGAATAATAGTAGTATTCATCGATCTTCATCGGCACCGAAGAATCGGTCTCCTTGATACGCGCCAACATTTCTTCATATAGTATGCCCTGCAAAACCTCGGTGTGTTTCATCATCGCGTCCGTGTATGCGTTTTCCGCCTTGAGGTAATCAATCACTTCAGGATTTTTGTTGTCCCTGAGCCAGTAATAATTATCAACGCGGATGTCACCATGTACTGTATCTACCCTTGGAATGATTCGGGCAAGCGGTGGAGAAATGCCTGCAACTTCTGCCGGCTCGCCGAAGACAGGCGAATTCAGGAAAAACACTGCAGCGAGGACCGCGATCATTTTATGCATCGTGTTTATCCTTGGCTGAGCACAACTTACGAACGAATTGCAGATTCAAGTGATGAGAAGTATTCTTACCCCGTATTCTACCAAAGATAGGTTTCTTCAAAACATACAAGTCACCGAGCAGATCCAATATTTTATGTCTCACTGGTTCATCAGCAAAACGGAGTGGCGTCGCCGAGTACGTCATTTTTCCTGTGATGCCGATGCCGTAGGCCGGAATTTCCTTCAAGCGCGGATCATCCTCGTCAGTAAAAACAAATGTCCTTGCGGCCGCGATTTCTTTCCCGTAGTTAGCCTCATCGATCTTAAGGATTATGTTCTGGTTGCCAATATACGCATGCGTCAACGACATTTCAATATACAATTCATCAGTTTCCAGCGGCGAATAGAGAATCGAACTACTTCCTTCATTAACCAGAATGCGTTTCGTCAGCTTAATACCAGAACGAGGATTATTCGGCAATCCTCTTAATACACTCACAAACTCCTGACTTGAACCGTCAAAAAAAGGAATCTCATCGCCAAAAATGTCGATGCGAACACTGAAGAGATTCAACGCGTACAAAGCCGAAAAGAGGTGTTCGACAACTCGCACACGGTGCTGCCCACCTACCGAAACCACATGATTATCGACCCTGATATTGTCGATTCCATAGCCTATGTTCACTTCTTGCCGGGAACCGTCGTGAAGACAAAGGGCAAATTCATCAGCATCCCTTATTTCTAAACGGCTTTCGCCACCGCTCAGGCAATTTCCCTGTAACCGGATTACGCTCATTGCTCGACTTTACTTCTTCTGTACAAACGTGCAATGGCTCTCAGCACGACACTGTGTTCACGCGCTGGCGTGCCTGAGTACTTTCGGCCTTTTTTGAGTGACTTGAAAACCCCGCTTTTCGCGTACACTATCACATCGTCCTCGATCTGAAGATGATCGCTGATTCCTACTTGTCCACAAAGGATGACGTTGTTTCCGAGTCGAGACGAACCAGCAATGCCTGATTGGCCCATGATAATACAGTTCTTACCGATTGTTACATTATGTGCGATATGGACCTGGTTGTCGACTTTCGTGCCTTCGCCGATCACTGTATTACCTATCGTGCCGCAGTCCACCGTGACGTTGCTGCCTAGTTCAACATAACTCTCGATGATTACGCCTCCGACGTGCCTCATCTTCTCATATTTTTCATGCCTGACATAACCAAACCCCTCTTTACCAATTACCGAGTTTGGACCGATGATCACAAAATTGCCAATCTCCGTCTTGGTATATATTACGACATTGGAATGGATATGGCAATTATCACCGATCACTACGTTTTCATCAATGTAACAGTGCGCACCGATAAATACATTCTTACCTATGACCGCGTTCTTCCTTATCACGGCGAAAGGCTCAACCGTACAGGATTTGGGCAGTTGCACACCTTCTTCAATATCTGATTTTGGAGATACACCCCTAGGTTTCTCAGGCCTGGTCAGAGCCTTCAGGAGAAGAAACATTGCCTCTTTGGTGTCATTAACGATTATTCCGTTCTTTCCTTTTATTTTCTCGCTGCATATAACGGCGCCCGCCTTAGTTTGAACCGAAATGTCGCACAAAAATGCTAAATCGTGATGCCGTGCTTCTTCAGGAGACAAGACCCCTCTTATCTCCATATTCGGGTCACCATATACAACACCGGCAACTATACTGCCAACCTCCTTCAATTTCACATCCTATCCTAATCGTAATGAACTCGTATGTCAAGGAAAGGAACGGGACAGGCACCTTGCGGAGCCAAGACGAACGGGACAGGCACCTTGCGGAGCCAGTCCCTTGACACTACGATGATTATTCGTAAGATAGTAATGTGATTGAAGCATATGAGTTTGGTGAAATAAAGATATCGGGCAAGAATTATCATAATGATGTTATTGTGTACCCAGATCACATCAACTCGAAATGGTGGAGAAAACAAGGACACTCATTAGATATCGAGGATATCCAGGAGGTGATCGACGCAAAACCTGACGTCATAATCGTCGGTACTGGCCAGCCAGGAATGATGCGGGTGCCCGATAAAATATTGGCACAAATAAAAGAGCTGAAAATTGAAGCAATAGTCATGCCAACAGAACAAGCATGCAAGGAATACAACCGAATAGCATCTGAGAAAAAAGTCATCGCATGTTTGCACCTCACATGCTAAAGAAATTTCTCATAAGAATCATTTTTACAGGAGTATTACTTATGGCACAGAATTGTGAAGGCAAAGAATACCGTGCGTCAGGTCATGCCGGCACGTGGTATCCGGGAACTGAGGAGGAACTCAGTCAGATGATCAAGACCTACCTGAAAGAAGCCCGGACCAAGGTACCGGGCGAGGTCTTCGGACTGGTGTCACCGCACGCCGGATATATCTATTCGGGGCCAGTGGCCGCATTCGCCTATAAGCAAGTAGAGGGCAAGAAGTTTGACGATGTGATCGTGATCGGCCCCAGCCACCGCCATGGCTTCTACGGTGCATCGGTTGATATGATGGCCGGTCGCAGAACACCATTCGGCACCATTGATTTTGACCTCGAACTCGTGCAGAAACTCATGAAGGAAAACAAGAATATCATCTACGAACCAGCCGCCCACGCGGCGGAACATTCGGTCGAGATACAGATGCCTTTCCTTCAGACCGTTCTCGAAGGATTCAAGGCCGTAGAAATTGTGATGGGCACACAGGATTATAAAACCTGCGAATTATTGAGTCAGGCAATAATCAAAGCAACCGAAGGCAGGAAGACTCTGGTTGTCGCTAGTTCTGATCTATCCCATTACCACTCCCAGAAGGAAGCCGAGGGATTGGACAACCTGGTGGTCGAAGCAGTTGCTAAATACGACCCCGAACTTCTGTACAACCGGTTTAAAACTGATAGCTGTGAGGCTTGCGGCGCCGGACCAATCATCACGGCAATGCTTGTTGCCCGGAAGATGGGTGCAACAAAATCCAAGCCACTTTATTACGCCACGAGTGGCGATATCACGGGCGACCATGCACAGGTTGTCGGCTATATGGCGGCAGCATTCTACAAAGAAGAAGAAGTGAAAGTTGGCGTTGACCTTGGTTTCAACGATACGGAAAAGGCAAAACTCAAAGAGATTGCCCGCACATCCATCGACGCCGCAGTGAAAGGCAAGAAGCCATCAGAACCCAATGGCATTAGCAAGAAACTCAAAGAACCCTATGGCATTTTCGTCACCATAAACAAACACGGCAATCTACGGGGTTGTATTGGCCGGATAATCGGCGATCAGCCACTATATCTGTCCTGTCAACAAATGGCGCGTGCCGCCGCACTCGAAGATCCACGCTTTCCGCCAATCATTCAAGATGAGTTAAAGGATCTGGAAATCGAAATATCAATTTTAACACCACTGCAGAGGCTGGCAAAGAAAGAAGACATAATCATCGGCCGTGACGGTCTCCTGATCCGTAAAGGTATGTACAGCGGTCTACTTTTACCTCAGGTCGCCTCTGAGTACGGTTGGGACGTTGACGAATTTCTCGCACAGACATGTCATAAAGCAGGATTACCCACTGACTCCCTAAAATCAAAAGACATCGAAATCTACCGCTTCTCAGCCGAAGTCTTCTGACACAGAAAGCACTGAGTTAATATATGCACGGAGAACACAGAATTTACGATGCACTGAAAAGATATATGCATAGAAAACAAAACTCTTCTCCAAATACGAAATACGAAATCCTAAATCCTAAACAAATACAAATTACACAAATACAAAATCCAAAGAATACCGATGGCCGCGCGTGGCATTCAGCCAATAATGACGTTTGTGTTTTGAACATTCGAATTTTAGGCTTCGATATTGTTTAGAGTTTCGAATTTCGATATTAGGATTTCAACGGGCGTGTTCCTGTCGATCTAAAGGTATTATGAAAAAGGAAAAAATCTACATCGATCCCTTTGCCGATATGGGTTACGCAAAGATCGATTTGCATCGGGCAAAGAGGAAAGGCTTTCCCGAAGTTGTCTTTTGTGAAGGGAAGACAAAAACACAAATCCTGGCGATCACCGCGAAAATATGCAAGGCAAACGATATCGTACTCCTGACTCGGGCAAGCAAAGTGGTTGGAGCGGCACTAAAAAAGAAATACCCTAAAGGCAAATACCATTCCGATGCACGGGTGTTCCACATGGGCGCGGCGCGAAAGAAAAAGGGACTGATTTCGATCTTAACTGGCGGCACGGCGGACATTCCGGTTGCCGAGGAAGCAGCAATTACGGCCGAAGTCATGGGCAGTAAGGTTCAGCGTATCTATGACGTGGGCGTCGCCGGCGTGCATCGCCTCCTCGCATTTCGCACGCAAATCGAAGAATCAAGAGTCTTGGTCGTTGTCGCCGGTATGGATGGAGTTCTCCCGTCAGTTGCCGGCGGACTCTTCTCAAGGCCGATCATTGCGGTGCCGACAAGCGTCGGTTACGGGCTCAGTTTACAGGGCATAACGCCCTTACTGACCATGCTTAATTCCTGCGCACCAGGCGTCGCCGTGGTAAATATTGATAATGGATTTGGCGCCGGCTACATTGCATCGATGATCAATCTATCATGAAAGTACTCTATTTTGATCCGATTATTGGCATCAGTGGTGACATGATGCTTGCCGCCTTGATCGATCTTGGAGTCAAGAAAGAATATCTGAAGAAGCAGCTGAGCTTTGTACCTGGATCAAAAATCAGGGTCGGCCGTGCTAACCGACAAGGCGTGAGCGCACGCACGATTAGATTTGACATTAGAAAACAAATAAAGGAAAGACAATTCATACCCCTGGTCAAAAAAAGTAAGTTGCCGCAAAGAATTAAATTCCAGGCAATCGCAATAATCGAAAAAATCTTCGCCGTCGAGAAGAGAGTCCATCACACCACTCATTTACACCTGCACGAACTTGCTGATGCAGACACCCTACTCGACATTGTGGGGGTGCTCGTGGCAATTGATTCCTTAGCCGTAGATAAGATATTCTCAAAACCGGTGAAAGCCGGTTCTGGGTTCATTAAAACGGTCGAAGGTAATATGCCTGCTTTTAACTTTGCTACGGCTGAACTGCTCAAGGGGTTCCCAGTGGAATTCTTACCAATTCCTGCAGAACTAACCACACCGACCGGCGCGGCGATTTTAAGTAGCGTTGCCAAACCTGAGGAAAATCTCATTTTGGCGAAGATCGACAGGATCGGCATGGCCGCCGGTTCAATGGACATTGTTGGATACCCTAATCTCCTGCGCGTGTTTCTTGGAGAGTGTCATTATCATCTCACTGACGAGTGCACGGTTATCCAAACTAATATCGACGACATGAATCCCCAGGACTATGAAGTATTGTTAGAGAACCTCTATTCGGCCGGAGCACTGGATGTATTTCTCACCCCAACTATTATGAAACGTTCAAGGCCGGGTATCCTCTTGACCGTACTGTGCGAGGAGCGAATAGATCCCATTATTGATATGCTCTTCACGCACACGACATCAATCGGTTTCCGGGTAAGCAGCACCAGGAGGCTCAAGTTCAGTAGAAGAATCGTCAAATTAACTTCACCGTACGGTAAGGTAGGTGTTAAAATCATCGAATATGGCAGAAAACACAAATATTCCCTGGAATATCGCGATCTTAAGAGAATCGCAAGCGAACAAGGCCGCTCGGTCAATGAATTACGTACCGAACTCATGCAACTTTTTAAGAAAAAACTCGTAAAACATACAAAATGAAGCTATTTGAGAAAAGATGAAGAGCTGAGCGGATTCTGTGAAATAAGAGATACCGCTATGCCAAAAACCAGCACAAAGGTCACGCAACCCAAGAAAAAGAAAACCTCCCGGAGGAAAAAGGTATTTCACGGGGTAAACCCCGTAGAATAACAACAATTAGGCTATGGCGAAGACTTCCACAAAAAGCAAGCAGATCAAGAAGAGAAAACCAGCCCGGAAACGGGGTCAATTCAACGGGGTAAACCCCGTAGCCGAAAAGCTGTCTAAATACCAGCAGCTTAATGATAGCGAGCTCGTGCAGCTGGTTAAGACAGGCGAGGCAGAACCTTTTGACGAGCTCGTTCGTCGGCACAGCGTCAAAATTCATGATCTTTGTTATAAGATTCTGCGCAACTATGATGATGCCAGCGATATGGCTCAGGAAACGTTCATTAAGGCTTATCGGAAAATCAATAAATTCGACGGACGCTCACAATTCTCAACCTGGCTTTACCGAATCGCAGTCAATAATTGCCTGAATTACATAAAGAAGCAGCGGCCGACCGAAGAAATATACGATGAAATGATGAGTGGCGGCAAAGATGATCCGGTGGAGCGATACCGGAGCAAGAAACTGAGGGAGATAATCTATAAAGCAGTGGCAAAGCTTCCGACTGTGCAGAGAGCCGTGTTTACATTACGAACGCTCGAGGATATGTCATACCAGGAAGTGAGTGAGATCTTGAAAAAACCGATAAGTACGATAAAAGTGAATCATCACCTCGCCGTTAAGAATTTGAGGAACCATATGAAGGCCAAGATATGAAGTGCTTGGACGTACAAGAAAACATCATTGACATGCTCAGCGACGAAATATCTCCTGAGGACCGCGCGGCAGTACTTGAGCACATACGCGGTTGCCCAGTATGTCGTGAAGAGTACCAGCTTCTGGATGAGTGCCTTCAACTTTGCTCGCATTCAGAGACTGAAACCTGCACCTGCCAGTTTCAAGAAACGTACTGGGAGGAATTTGTCTTTTCGGTACATGAAAAAATCATCCATGAAAAGTTCGAGAGAAAATTCCCCTTCCGGGTGGTAATTCCTGTTTTCGCCTCGGCCCTTGTCGTATTCACAATCGGATACTTCTTATTTGTCCGGCCCAAACCTCAAATAACTGCCCAGGAAGGCACACCTCGTCTCGAAGGTGGTCAATACGAAGACGTGTATGAGCTAACTCCTGAGCAACAAGAAGAATTCATAAGGATTATCAACCAACATTACGGCCCGTAAGGGCACCAGGGGGACGGTGCTTGACAATTTGACATTTACCGTCTACCCATTTTTCTCTCTGCTTTTCTGCTTCGCTCTCTTATAGAGTTGTCCCAACGATGAATATTTCAATGATTGGAAGAGCGGATGCTCAATAATCTCTGAATAATCTAGCCCCGCTCTATCCCTGAACAACACCAACAACTCAGCACGCATGGCTTTCCCTCGGTGACTACCGAGATCGATTTCCATAATCTTGATTCCCCTGTCCTGCTCAAACACCGCAATCACATCGGCCATGTTCCTGAATTGGTATTCACTCTTTCTCATTCTGTGCGTTGCCAATATATCCTCATTTTTTCGTCGATCGTATTTCTTTTTCGCTCCCTGCAAAAATGTTTCATCACCAAGAATATCTCCCATTCGAGTATGCCTGACAGGCAATTCAATGTGAATCCATTCTTGAAGTTGTACTTTCATATTTTCTTCAGTTTCGAACAATTCCTCAACATATTTGTTGTCCACCAACAATGAGCTGCATCCTGAATAATAATCATTGACACTCGACCATGTATAATCCCACGGATTTAACAATAACCCGCGCCTTACAGGATTCAGGAGAACATAGATTATTGCCATTCGCAGGTACGCATCCTCTTGGATTAGAGTCGACTTGAACCTGGATTGAAAGACGTAACCAATTCCGCCACGCCTTTTCCGGTAGTACATACCATATTGTCCATTCAACTGCTTCATTGAATCCGAAAACTTCCCTGAAGTATTCTGCATCACTAGATGGTAGTGATTGTCCATGAGGCAATACGCTAGCAATCTTTGCTTGAATTGAAGCATTTTTTCCTCGAGAATCGTGATAAAATACGCTCTAGACTTTTTGTCGAAGAAGATCTTTTCGCCTCGCACACCGCGATTCATTACATGATGATATGAACCGATATATGAGATCCGAGCTCTACGCACAAGTTCAGTCTATTAAAAAATGTCAAATTGTCAAGCACCGTCCCCTTGACGATTTTCCAATATTCGCTATAATATCGCATGGATATTACATTCGTTGGTGCGGCACGCACGGTTACTGGCTCGCTTCACTTATTTGAATACAAGAAGCAAAAATTCCTCCTTGAATGTGGCATGTTCCAGGGGCACCGCGAAGAAGCCGAGCGTATAAACAGCACATTCCCCTTTAAACCTAAAGACATCAAAGCAGTAATACTTTCACACGCCCACATCGATCATTCAGGTAACTTACCCAACCTCGTGAGGCGTGGTTTTACCGGGTCTATATTCTGTACGAGTGCCACCAAAGACATCGCTTCATTACTGCTCCTCGATTCTGCTAAAATCCAGCAGTATGATTTCGAATACCTCAACAAGAAACGCGCTGAAAAAGGTTTGCTGCCGAAGGAACCGCTTTATACGATGGCCGATGCCGAAAACACGATTAAACACCTGGCGACGGTTGAATACAATCAGACCTTCGAACCAATCCCGGGTGTCCGGATAACCCTTCTCGATGCCGGGCACATTCTCGGATCATCTGTAATACTAATTGAAGCAGAGGGAAAACGTATCCTGTTCAGTGGCGACCTGGGACGCAAGGGCATGCCTATAATTAAAGACCCGGCAAAGGTAGAGAACATTGACTATATGATCCTTGAATCCACGTATGGTGGAAGGCAACACGAATCATTTGAAGACATGCAGGGTGAGTTGGGGGGTTTGATCGAAGAAGGCAAGAAAAAGCACAGCAAGATAATCATCCCAGCGTTCGCAGTCGAGCGTACCCAGTTGCTCGCAACCATGCTCAAAAACCTCTATGACGAAGGCGTCCTAAAAGATATTCAGGTATACATTGACAGCCCATTGGCATCAAACGTGACGGATGTTTTCCGGAAACATCCAGAATGTTTCGATGAAGAAACCTTTAAGATATTCACTGAAGGAGACCCCTTTAACTTTCCGAACCTGCACTATGTAGCAGACACAGATGAATCAAAATCTTTAAACGACAAGTCAGGGCCTATGATAATAATGTCTGCGTCCGGAATGTGCGAAGGCGGACGGGTAACCCATCACCTGATTCATACAATAGGCAACGAGAATAACATGATAATACTCACTGGTTTTCAGGCGCGCGGAACCCTGGGTAGAAAAATCCTCGAACGCGCGCCCAAGATCTATATTTTCAACGACGAGTTTGACCTGCGCGCAAAGACCCACTTCATTGGCGGACTATCGGCTCACGCCGACGGCGATGATTTACTGCAATATGTTAAAGATAGCGGTGACGGCCGTCTTAAAAAAGTCTATCTCGTGCACGGCGAGATCGAAGAAGCTCAAGCCCTACAGCAGAAGATCAAGGAGCTAGGCCTTGACGTAGATATTCCACAGAGCTTAACCCAGACAAGCATTTAAGATTCTCGAAACAGAAATCAGGCAAATCTATCAGCACCGCACAACTTGACGCTTTCGCCTAAGGGGTTATAATCATTCATGCGAATCGGACTGGTCGGCTGCGGACGTGTTGGCGTAACCATCTTTCATATACTTAAAAAACGCCACAAGGTTGTTGGTGTACACGACATTAACAAGCAAAAAGAGAAAGCCGCCATCAGGTTACTCGGCATTAAGAAGAATCCCACCTACAAAGAACTAATCACCCAGTGCGAGGCTCTATTCCTCGCCACACCAGATGACGCGATTACCAAGGCATACGAGAAGATGTATGAGTATTTATGTGGCACCAAGTACGTATTCCATTTCAGTGGAATTCTTCCGGCTGAGCTGCTGCCCAAAAAAAGGAATATCCACCGCGCTTCGGTGCACCCTTTTACTACTTTTCCCGAGATCGCCGTTATGTCCGGACACCAGCATTTTATCCTCTCGATTGAAGGAGACCCCAAAGCCCTGAAGACCGCACGCACCATCTTCAATCCAAGATACTTCACGCTGAAACGACTAAGAAGACAGAATAAGACCCTATATCATTTGATAGGTGTGTTTTCATCCAATCTGCTCGTTGGTCTAGTCGCGTCAATCTACGAAATTGCAGACAAGATGGGCTGGGAAGAAAAGGATCTTCGGCAGTTAGTATTCCCGATCATCGCCGAAACCTTGAATAACATTGAGCAGTATGGGTTAAAGAGCTCTTTGAGCGGGCCACTCCACCGCGGCGACATAGATACTATAGAAAAACACCTCAAAGCACTGAAGAAAAACAAAAAGCTCCTAGCGATATATAAAGATCTCTCTCTATATATTGTGCAGAATCTCACGTCGGGAAGCAAAAGTCGCGAGTTAAAAAAACTCCTAAGCAACTAACATCCAGCCTCTCAACCATATCCCAACGACAATCTTTCAGGTAGTTGCCTGATTTATCAGGCTCTGTTAAC
>JBAUFP010000073.1:0-15332 GCA_049679205.1 bacterium
GATAATTACAGCGATAAAATGCAGATTCCAGGGATATTCAGCAATATATATGTAAAAAACAGTAGAAGAAAATAGTAATATCACATCGATCATCCCATATTGACTTCTTTTTGCTTATTCGCTATAATACACTGTGGGTTATGTGAAGTATGCGTTTATTGCCCTTGTAGGCTGGGGATTTTGGGCGATCGGCAGTAAATTATTGACCCGGTATTTCAACACATTGAGTACAACATTCTGGATTTCTTTCTGGTCAATTATCTTCCTGACGTTTTTCATACTTTTTCGCAGAACCTTGATGGTCAATAAATACGTAATATATACCATCCCGATAGGTCTAGTGTCGCTGATAGCAATAATCGCTTTCTACAAAGCACTTAGCATGGGGCCGTCTTCAGTTGTATTGCCCCTAACTAACATGTATGTAATTCTGCCCGTATTATTCGGCTTTATTGCACTCAAGGAACCGGTTACTCTGCCCAGGGTCTTAGGCATCATTTTTGCAGTCCTGGCAACTGTTTTACTTACTTTATGAGAATAGTAATATACGAAGACAAGCAAGAACATTTCTACCCTCTGGCTAACCTTTTGCCGCAGTTTGACCTCTTTATTGGAATGAAGACAATGGTTGACCACACTAAATTGCTCTTTAAGACGTCAAAAATCGACGTTATCGCCCGTCCGCAGTTTGGTTTCGGGCCGGTTCGACCCAGAGAGCCGGCCGTATACTTATCAAGCCGGCTGCTGTTGACCGAGGATTTTAAAGTACCAAGGTCGGACTGCACACTCAAGGTTGGTGCGGAGAAATTAGGTTTTGTGAAAGCGGTTGCGCCATACCCCAGGTCGGCTGACGAAATAATGGATGCATTGACCGCGATCGAGGGTTCAAAGCAGATTAAGGGTATAATTGTCAGTAGATTGTGGGATATTGTCGCTCATAACGAAACATTAATCAACTTCCATTTCAAGAAACTCCGTAAGAAAGGCAGCGCAGTGAAATCAGTGCATGTTTACGGCAACCGCAAGAATCTATTCATTGCTAAGGGTGCGCAAATCCATAAACAGGTTTTTTTGGATGTTACGGACGGACCAGTATATATCGACCGCGGGGCTGTTATCCGGCCGTTCACAACGATTGTCGGGCCATCGTATATCGGACCCGGCACGCTTGTCGATCGAGCAAAGGTCATAAAGTCGAGTATTGGTCCACATTGTCGCATCGGAGGCGAAGTCGAGGCGTGCATATTCCAGGGGTATGCGAATAAATACCATGAAGGTTTCATCGGCCATTCATTCATCGGCGAGTGGGTGAATCTTGGAGCACTCACTACGAATTCTGATTTGAAAAACAACTACGGACCAGTAAGGCTGCAGGTGGGGAAAAAGGAATTCGATACCGAACTGATCAAGCTGGGTTGCTTTATCGGTGACCATACCAAACTCGGTATCGGTACGTTGATTCCGACCGGCGCCGTGATCGGAAGTTTTGTTAATTTTGCCCGCGGTGGAATGATGCCAAGGTTTGTGCCTGACTTTAAATGGATGGCTCCGGCGAAAGATTTGGACTACGAACTTGTGAAGGCGATAAATACCGCGCGGCTTGTTATGAAGCGAAGAAATGTGAGGATGTCGGCACAATATGAGAATATAATTCGAAACCTCCATGAGCAAGTTCGTCGTAGCAATTGACGGCGGCGCAGGTTCAGGCAAGAGTACTGCTGCAAAAGGTGTTGCCAGGCGACTGAAATTCTTTTACCTTGATACTGGTGCGATGTACCGCGCCTTTACCTTGAAGTACCTGCGCGCAACCCGGGAAAGAGAAAGTATCAACCTGGAGCTCGTGCGAAAGTTGTTGGGTGAAACCGCGATTTGCCTGCGTCAAGAAGCTACCGAAACCAAAGTGTGCCTGGATAATGAGGATGTGAGTATGGCTATTAGGGCAACAGAAGTGAGCGGTTTTGTCTCTCAGGTATCGGCGGTACCTGATGTGCGCGTATATATGGTGGCCAAGCAAAGAGAGGTTGCCGAAGGCAAAAATGTCGTATGTGAAGGCCGCGACATCGGTACGGTTGTTTTCCCTGATGCGCAGGTAAAAATATTCATGCAGGCCGACTTGAGGACTCGGGCTGAAAGAAGACTCAAGGAATTAGCCGAAAAGAATATCGCCGCGGAAATGGATCAGGTTGTTGAAAACCTGGAGTTTCGTGATGAGTATGATTCGCAGCGCGTACATTCACCTTTGAAGAAAGCAGCAGATGCAATTGTTGTGGATACCACAAACCTAACTGTCGAAGAAGAGGTAGAACTGGTCAGCAAACTAGTCCTGGATCGGTTGGAGCGAGTTCAATAAGCGCGACGAGAATCTAGTACGTCCGGCAGAGACTTCAAGCCGGCCGATATTGATATGTCCGGATTGTACCACTTTAGTCCCGGGATTTTGCTGAACCATGTTATCTGGCGTTTTGCGTAATTACGGGTCCGGCGTTTTGCTTTGTCTGTTGCCTCATCCAGATCGGAGAGACCTTTGAGGTATTCGATGATTTCTTTGTAACCGATCGTCCTCAGGGCGCTCGATTTGGGGCTGAAGCCACGCGCCAGGAGGCCACTCACTTCTTTCATCAAACCCTTTTCGATCATTTGGTCAAAACGCTGATTAATCTTCTCATAGAGTTGCGCACGTGGCATGTTCAAGCCTATATAATAAGGATGGAAGTTAACACTGCTCTTCTTTTTGCCGATGAGCGTGGTTAGCGGCTTGCCGGTCATCTGGTAGACTTCGAGCCCGCGCAGAATCCTTTGCTTGTCCTGAGGCGTGATTCTTTTCGCCCACACCGGATCGATCCGCTGCAATTTTTTATACATGTACTCAATGCCGTGTGTGTCGAGCATTCTACTCAAACGAATTTTTATCTTTTTGTTTGATTGAGGCAGTTCATGGAGCGGGTGGAACAAGGCTCTTATGTATAGACCCGTGCCCCCGCAGACAATAGGGACGCGACTTCTCTTTCTGATATCCTCGATCTTCTGAACCGCATCGCGCGCAAACTGGCCGCATGAATAATCTTCATCGGGTTCGACAAAATCGATCAAGTGGAACTCTATTTTACGCCTTTGCTTTGCACTTGGCTTGGCCGTGCCGATATCGAGGTATTTGAAGATCTGTCTCGAATCAGCGGAGATGATTTCACCAGAAATGCGCTCCGCGATTTCGATCGCAAGATCTGTTTTCCCGGCCGCGGTCGGTCCCACAATCGTCAGGATATTCATAGCACAGAACTCACAGAATGGGAAAGAAACACAGAATACACAGAAGGGAAAGATGGTACAGAATATCGTAATCGTCTATCGTATGTCGTATTCGTGATGGAATAGCGTATTCGTGCATCGACAATCGTATTCGTTGACGAACACGAATCACGAGTACGAGAAACGATGCTAAAGGTAAACACCGAGGAGTGCGAAGAGTTGATGAAACTGTGGTTGAAGAATGACTACGGCCATACCACCGAGACCCAAAAAAGGGCCGAAGGGGATTGGGCTTTCCCGACTCTGATGGGTAGAGATAATGAAGAGAATTCCCAGAATTGCACCGACTAATGCAGCTACGAAGATGGCGGGTATAATATAGGGGAAACCGACAAAAGCACCAATCATGGCGGTTAGATAGACATCACCTAATCCCATTACTTCTTTCTTATATACTTTACCGCCAACGACTCGAATCAAGAGGATCAACCCACCTCCAAACAGCATGCCTACCAGGCCAATCCAAAAATCTCCTTTAATGATCTGATAAACCATACCCAGAACAATACCCGGCACAGAGATAATATCCGGGATGACTTGAAATGAGAAATCGATGAATGCCACGACGACTATTGCACAGAAAAAGAAAGCAATGAAGAAAAATTCATAGCTCATCGCATGGCGGTTGAATATATATACAAAAAGCAGTCCGGTCAGGGCTTCGACAATAGGATAGCGGAGCGAGATTGATTTGCTGCAATTGGAACATCTTCCCCTCAGGACGATGTAGCTAATTACCGGTATGTTCTCGTACCATCTAATCGGCTGCTTGCAGTTCGGGCAAAAAGAGTGGGGCGCGACAATGGATAATCTTCTGGGTAGACGGTAGATCAGAACGTTAAGGAAGCTCCCGATCACCGCGCCGAAAACAAAAGAGAATATATATAATATTACCGGCAAGTTCAATCCCCTGAGGTCCTTGAGTGATGATACTTCTTGAATGAAACTAAGCACCGGCTCACGTCACTGATGCAATCGGTAATCATGTTGAACAGCTGGGGGGTGTCGTAATTGCGTATCTTAGGCAATGCGATCGCCGCTTTCTTCACACCGGGTACGATTGACTGGGGTATTACATCATGCTCCGCCAGGCTGATGAAGACATCGGCTGTATTCAAAGGATTCCGGAAATCATTTTCTATGATGATTCGATTTCCAATATCGACAATCGACTTAGTAATGCTTTGAAATAGATAAACGATGCGTTCGAACTTCTGTCCATGGAGATTCTCAAGCAAACCCGGGTTCTCTGTGGCCGATTTCACTTCGGCGATATTCTTGGTCAGGCTTTCGCTCATTCTTTTGAAATGGCTCATGTTCTTTTTGCGTTGATTATACGCTGGTAAAAAATGAAGTCAATAGTATTCTGTTAGAGATAATTGGTATGTAAAAAAGAAGAAGGGGGATTGCTCCCCCTTCTGGAAAACAACTATCTCTTCTTCTTTTTCTTTGCTTTCTTTTTTGTCGTCTTCTTTTTCTTTGTCACTTTCTTTTTCTTCGTCGCTTTCTTTTTCTTTTTTGCAGGCATTCTTACCTCCTTTTGTGCGATTATAATCATTATTTAAATTTTGTCAAGACCCAAGATTACGTGTAGCATGACTTTTTGTCTCGGTTCCGCTATTGACTTGACTTTGAAATTGATTATTGTGTTATATGTTGGTATTGTTTTTATTATTGCTCAGTGTAAATGATGTGCTGATCGCTGAACTGGACGGCGTAATTAGCCCGGCAAGTAGTTCCTACCTGGTTAGAGTCATTGATGTCGCAGAAAGAGATGATGCTGCCTGTTTGATTTTCAAGATCGATACACCCGGGGGTCTTGATGTTTCCATGCGTGAAATTACAAAGAGGATACTTAACGCGGAAATTCCGGTTGTTGTATATGTCGCGCCGAAGGGAGCACGTGCGGCTTCAGCGGGTGTTTTTATTTTGTATGCTAGTCATGTGGCAGCAATGGCGCCAGGGACGAATGTCGGCGCCGCACATCCAGTGAGTATGGGTGGTGAACAGATGGACAGCGTGATGACGGAGAAGGTGACGAACGATGCGGTTGCCTATTTGCGGGCACTGGCCAAGGAACGGGGTAGGAATGCAGAATGGGCAGAGCTGTCGGTCAGAGAAAGTGCCTCGGTTGATGCCGAGACCGCGCTGCAATTAGGCGTGGCCGATTTGATGGCGGAGAATGAAGGCGAATTGATCGAGCAATTGGATGGAAGAGAAGTCAAGGTGAAAGAGGGTGTCGTGGTTCTCGACACGCGTGACACTGGGATAAGAGAAGTGAAGATGACGCTCCGCGAAAGATTATTGCTGTTACTCACGAACCCCAATATCGCCTACGTACTTCTGCTGCTGGGAATATATGGTTTGTTTTTTGAGTTGCAGAATCCCGGGATGATTTTTCCTGGTGTGGTTGGGGGTATCTGCCTGATTTTAGGATTCTACGCGCTACACGTGCTGCCCGTCAATTATGCAGGGGTGGCTCTTATCATTCTATCCGCAATTCTTTTCATCCTTGAGATATATATTACATCGCAGGGCTTGCTCACAATTGGTGGCATTGCTGCGTTGGTTTTTGGCTCATTGATTCTCTTTGAGAGTGATGTGCCCTATTTACGGGTATCGTGGGAGGTAATCATGCTTGTGGTGATCATTGTCGCCGGTTTTGTAATTTTCCTGCTAACCTTGGGGGTCAGGGCTCAGTTCAGAAAGAAAGCGACTGGCAGCGAGGGCATCGTGGGAGAAGTCGGGACCGCCAAGACAGAAATCAAACCGGCCGGCGGTACTGTTTTTGTTCACGGTGAATTTTGGAACGCGACTAGCGGTTTGACAATAAAAGAGGGACATCGAGTAAGAGTTCTGGGTGTCAAGGAAATGGTCTTGAAGGTAGAAGCAATAGACGAGAAATAGACCACACCACATCATCCATTGATGCTCTTACTTCTGATTGGTTTCTTTGATTCATTTTTGTTTCCAAGAAGTATTCTGCACGAGAGTCAATTCAACCCGGCACATCTGCAAGAAAAAAGATTCGAAGTGATATTGACGAGCGAGATGCGATTTGAGCTCCCCGAGCTGCGCACTTTTGGAGTATATTCCCAGATCGATCGGTATAGCTTGAAGGCAACGAGCTTCGGTTGTGAATCTTATCGGGAGAATTTTCTTGAATTTGGATTAGGATTCCCGATCGGGGATAATTTTGCGTTAGGGATTAATGTTGCGGGATTAAACATGTGGATCAAGGATATTAGCAATGAGTTTACCTATGGATTGAAGATGGGCGGAAAATTCGAGAACGAACTTTTTCTGATCAGTTCCTGGGTCAATAATATTAACGTACCAAGATTATCACCGGTCGACTATGTGCCCGTGAGTTACTCGGTGCGCTTCGATTATAAGGCATCACCGAGTCTTGATTTTGGGTTTGCCGTGCGCGGAGTAGAAACGGGATTGCCCTTCTACAACTTCGGATTGACATTCTTGCCGCACGAAATCCTTTTGTTGAGTTTGAGCGTCAATACGAAACCAATGTTGCTTGAGTACGGCTTGCAGTTTTCACTGGGTAAGATGTTTCTTAGTTATTCGGGGAATCGTCATCAGCAGCTAGGTCTTACCCATAACCTTGGTCTGGGCTTTGCGCAATGACCCTGCTCTTTCTGTTCATCATCGCACTGCCTGAAGATTTGTTATTAAAGACCGAACAGGATATTGATTTTGAATTGATCTTAAAAGACCTTGAGTACCTACGAAGCCACCCGCTTGATATCAATAGCGCGGGCGTTGAAGACCTGGCGCAAATACCGTTTCTGTCATTGAACATGTGCATAAGAATCGTCGAGTACCGGACTGAATACGGTCCGTTCAGGTCACTGAGCGACCTTTCAAGAATCGGTGGAATTGACCGACCGTTGGTCGATGTTATCGGACCATATTTAAGGATCGGACTCAAGAAAGTTGAGCTGAAGAAAATCACGGCTCGCGCCCGGGTCACAACGGAATTACCGGTTGAGGATCAGTCATCAGAATATTACACAAGAATGGGTGTGTCACTAGACCAGTATGGCCTCTACACAGTTACTGAAAAGGACCCGTATGAGAAGAAATTCTTTGACCACTATGCAGTGGGCTTGCTGGTCGATGAAGGGGTGAGGCAATTCGCATTAGGCAAGTATAACCTGGACCTGGGCGCCGGAGTTGTGCTTTCCTCGGTCGGCTCGTTTTTCAGGGGTCTTGATTTCCGGGTCATGATGAATGAGCGGGGGCTGATACCCTATACGTCGACGGTCGAAAACGGTGGGTTTTTCGGTGCGGCGTTCAGCGATTCATTATTTGTTAAGTATACGCTGTTCTACTCAAATCAAAAACTCGATGGCCGGGTGGACTCACTGGGTTTTGCGCGTTCTTTTGATGAGTCGGGGGAACACGTCGATTCGGTGTCGCTGAGCCGTAAAGACCAGATTAACGAAGAGATATTCGGCTATGATTTGCGTTACCGTAGACCGAATATGCTGATTTCAAGCCGCGCTTTTTCCTGCAGTTACGACCCGGCTTTTGCATCCACGGATTCTTTGGCAAGATTCTATGGTGAGGATTTCTACATTACCAGTGTTGAGCTCAGGTATTTCGGCGAGTCTTTTGTGTTTTTCAGCGAAATCGCGCGCTCCTGGAAGAATCATATCGGTGGTCTGTTTGGCTTCAGCGCTGTATTCCCCTACATTGATTTTACCTTGGCGGGCAAGTATTTCCCAACCGGTTTTTTCTCACCCAAAGGTATAGAAGCAGTCGCGAACCTCGCCGGCGGTACCGTAGACCTGAGACATCACTCACGGGTCGTCGATGTGGGTTTGAATCTGACCCTGGACAACAAGATTGATGAGGATACGACAAAATATGACCTGAGGTTAAATCTGTCAAAGAGATTGGGTATCCTCGATGCCCGGGTAAATTTTAGACGTCGCTATCGGGCAGACGAAAAGGATATTTCCGGGTCAGAGGTTTTGTTACGTATCAAGCCCGTGAGGTTTCTTTTTTTCGATTTCCGCTTTGAGCAGAGGTCAGTTTTTGGAGAAACAGTGGAAAGCGGTATCTTTGGTGCGCTTGAACTCGGTTTAGATTTCAAAGACTTCGATGCCCGGGTGCGCTATGGTGTATTTGACACTGATTCATATGCGGCGCGCATCTATGCCTACGAGATCGATTTGCCCGGCATCGTAAATAACCGTATGCTCTATGGCCGGGGTTACTACGGCTTTGTCTATTTGGCAGTCAAGCCGATCCAGGGAATAAAGGCGAGTGCGAAGTATTCATCGGTCAGTCGGGACGGAGATGCAGACAAGAAGATGGGTGGGCAGATTGACTTTAGCTTCTGATGTCGTAAGGGAAGGGTATCATGTTTGAGTGGATCAGTACCAGAGGTTTGGTGCTGGTATACGTCTTTCTTTTCTTCAACTCGTTATTCGAGAGCGTTTTTCCCCCTTATCCTTCAGATGCCTTTGTCCTGGTTTTTGCTTTTCTGGCCGGGCAAGGTCATTATGACCCATACATACTTTACGGTTTGACCGCGGCCGGTAGTATATCCGGGATAATGATAATATACTATGTCGGCCGGAAATACGGTGGCTCCGTTTTGGAGTTCTTTTCCCGGTCATTCTTGGGTCGTTTATTTCCGGTGCGCATGATTGAAAAGTCGAAGAAGAAATTCAATCAGCGGGGTGATCTTATCGTGCTGCTGAATCGTTTCTTGCCGGGCATGCGAGCGCCGATCTGTTTTGCCGCCGGTATCGTAGGTATCAAGGTCCCCAAGGTATTCTTGTTTAGCCTGATAAGCGTTTTGATATGGAACGCCTTTCTGGTCACCGTTGGCTTCTACGTGGGCGCGACCTGGGATGAGGCATCGAGATTCTTGAGAAACTATACGATCATCGCTGGTTTGATACTAATCGCGATATTGATTCTGCTGACGATATTCTACTTCAAGAAACGAAGGAATCTGTAGGTTTAGTTGAGTTAAGAGTCGCTTTTTAGCATATCCACTAAGAACCTTGAGGGATGTTGATAACGGCCGTGACGCCATTTTGGGTATAGTAGATAGAGTTTTTTCTGGGCGCGGGTAAGCGCGACATAACAGAGTCTTCGTTCTTCTTCAACTTCCTTTTGTGATGACATTTTTTTGGTGAGCGGAAAGATATCCTCAACAAGATCAACCACGAAAACAACCGGAAATTCAAGCCCCTTGGCACTGTGTATTGTCATCACCTTGACCACGTCCTTTGTCCAGTCGACTAGGTCGAGTTCCTGGATGAGCCGTATCTCGTTTAGAAAGCCCGTTAAATCCTGGCGTTCATAACTGCGGGCCAGCGAATGTAGCTCGGCGATATTCTCGCCTTTTAGGCCAGTCAGGTCTACTAGGTCTTCGATCAGCATGTGAAGCTTGAGTCGCTTAAGGTTATCCCAATGGTGCTGGTATATCTCGGCGGCTCGTTTATGATTCTTCTTAGGTGTTTTGAATAGGGTGTTTGCCTTAGCGATGAAAGTATCCAGGTCCTTGGCCTTGAGGGGAATTTCCTTAAGCAAAGAGAAATATTCAATGATTGGTTTGATGTCGGCACGCTCATAAAAAGATGAGCCGCCGATAAGGGCATGCGGTATACGTGCCCTGGCCAGTGCTTCTTCATAAACGCGCGCCAGAAAATTCATTCTACAGAGGATTGCGATATCCTGATAGTCAAAACGTTCTTTACGCAGATTTTTTATTTCCCGGACAATGTAATCGGCCTCGTCCTGTTCGGATTTTGCGGCATAGACAAAAACGTCACCAGAGTGCGGGCCAGGGATTATCGTGGCCTTCCGTTTCATCAGGTTATTTGCGATGTCGATGATGCCTGGAGCGAGACGAAAGCTTGTGTTGAGATGAAACATTCTTATTTCTTTATAATCCTTGGGCACACGGTATATGCTTTCTCTTTCCGCACCGCGCCAGCCATAGATTGATTGGTCCTCATCACCGGTAAAGAAAATGCGTTTTTTGTAGACTAGATTTATCAGCCGATATTGTGCAGGGTTTATGTCCTGCAACTCATCGACGAATATGTAGTCAAAAAGATCTTGGTAATGATGCCGGATGTCATCATTCTCCGTGAGTAACTCGGTTGCGTAGAGAATCAGGTCGTCATAATCCAACAAGCTGTTTTCCCGTTTATAGGTTTGATACCTCTGGTATGCGTCGTGACACTTCTCCTCCCATGCGTTTTGGGGTTTGAATTTCTCCGGCGTAATGCCTCTGGCCATTAACGTTTCGATGAGTTTTATGACGGCGTTTATGCGGTACCTCCCGACGTTGATCCCTATCGCCTGGAATATGTCTTTTGGTTGTTTAATGACGAAGTCCTCACTTATGTCCAGTCGTTCCGCATCGCGGCGCAACATACGGAATCCAAGCGTGTGGAATGTGCCCAACCACAGGTCATGTGGAGAAATACCGGTACTTTTCTGCAACCTTTCTTTCATATCGTTCGCCGCCTTGTTAGTAAAAGTGCAAATCAGTAGTTTGGCGCTGGTAACGCCCCGGTCAATCAGAGTGGTGACGGCATGGGTTAGGGTTGTTGTCTTGCCGCAACCGGCCTGGCCGAGCACCAGTACTGGTCCGTCAAGCGCGGCGAGCACCTCATTTTGTACCGGCGTGAGTACTATGGTTTCGGTCTTCTTCTGGGGTACTTGAACACGCGGTACGGCGCGTAGGGCGTGTTCGGTTTCTGTCAGCCTATTCCATAATTCTTGTGCACTGGGACGTGATTTTGGGTTGAGGGTGAGGGTCGAGAGGACGAGGTCTTCTATGTCTTCGGGGATATCATGCCTCAGGGTAGTGGGCGCGAGAAACTTGTTTTTTTCTATCTTGCGTTTTAATCCTTCCAGGCTGTCGTCCAGGAATGGTGGAACACCGGTCAGTAACTCATAGAATATTACACCCAGACTCCAGATGTCGGATTTTTCGCTTGCACTGCCTGACCAAACCTCAGGCGCCATGTAAATCGGTGTCCCCGCGCTTGAGGCTGAGATCGATCCGGAGCGGATGAACCTCGCCAGACCGAAATCGGTGATCTTAACATCTTGTGTATTATCTTCTCCGGTGATGAGGATATTTTCTGGTTTTAAATCACGGTGGAGAACCTTATTACGGTGCGCATATACCAGTGCGTTGACCATCTGTGTGAGTATCCGCATGGATTGTTCCATTCGGATACCGCCCTCGGTAATTATATCACGCAGGTTGTTACCTTTAACATATTCGATGACCAGGACAAACTTGTTCTCAATGAAATCGATGTTGAAGAAGCGGACGATATTAGGGTGGCTGAGCGCGGCGAGCAGTCGCGCTTCATCTTTCAGCATATTGATTTCTTCACGCCGCATGCGCGATATCTTGAGTGCAAAATCCTTGTCGATGATTGTGTCACGGGCAAGAAAGACATCACCAAATCGACCGCCACCCAGCCATTCGATGATTTCGTATTTGCCGAGTTTCTTTAGTAACACGGATTATCTTGGGAAAACAGACAGATGTATTATACGACCTTGATGAAGTAGTCCTTGACCTGAAAAATTTTCCTCCTTTATTAAAAAGTGGCGTGTTCGCTCCGTGTATTTCTTCTTCTTGATTGTATCCTCTGTAGTCTGAAGGAATTTTCTGGCATCTGTGCCGCCAGGGCTGGATTTTCGGTGTTCAATTGCATCGAGTGCATAGCTCCGTACTAGTTTCTGCTCAAACTTTTGGTATGTAGCCGGGGCATGAAAGATATCACAGCCGAGGATTTTCCCACCCGCCACACCGATAAAACCAATCGTGTCGTGGTTCAGGCTTTCGAAGTCTTCAAGGTAACGTGTGACTTCATCGTCAAGATTATTGTATATATCATGCATTGATGAGGTTGTTGAAAGTGTTTTGGTGGCGGTCAGCTTACGTTCGATTTCGTTCCATACCTGTTTCTGTAATCCATTCTGCCTCTTGCCACGACGCGAGAGAATGGCGCGAATCCCCGGGTATGAGCAGTAGCCGGTTTGGAATGAACCGATGTCATCCCACCTGCCTTCTTCGGCGCAGACGACCGGAATGTTGCTTGTCGAGTGAGCGGGTATTAGTATCGAGTCAGCAGCGATCCGGTTTTGCATGGAGCCGATTATTTCTTCACCGTCCAGCATCAGAACTGGGGTATCTCCTCGGTTTGAAAACGATATCCGGTTGATGTCGGGAACATCGAGTTCACAGAATTCACCTGATTTTTGTGACAGAAGTTCGTCAACAGCTAAAATCTTCATGCCATCCGTTACGGATCCGTAGATCGGATAGACCCTGAGATTTCTCAAGAATACCGGTTGAGCCAGTGTTATATTATCCGACGTCACCACGATATATTATGCATATTTCTTTTTTGATGTAAAGGTATTTTCTGACCGCGCCCGAAGGCGTTGATCATCTGTTGTACTTCTTTCGGTACCGTGAGCGATTAAGGGTCCGGTCTTAAGAAAAATCTTCGGGGTTGGCTCCAGGCCGTGTAATTTGTCCAGTTCGAACTACCTGCCCTGATACGGGCATACCATGGTGCGTTTTCGACGTAGCGGTATAATCCTATATAAGTAGGCGGGGAAGAGACTCTCGTTATCTCGGCAGTACTCCAACTCAGTGTACTATCGGTCTGGATTTCATATATTTCCGCACCGCTAACCGTGGTCCAGTCAAAGAACACGGCCACATGCGGGGAGCCGTGACACAGGTTGGTGTCTGGATATGGAAGGAGCAGTTCAGGTGGTCCGGGCGGAGGTAATAGAGGTTCTTCGGGATTGTATTCATCAGGATCTTTGCAGCCGTGACTGATCAGCACGACAGTGATGAGTAAGAATATGCTGAAGATCCGGCTTGAAATGGACCGTGTTTGTTCTATGAACACTAACATAGTCCCTCCCATGTTGCTAGAAACTGATTCCAATGGCTAATCGCGCCCGGCGTGGGGCCGAATAAGCATTGACCCAGTCGTCGGTCGCGTGATACGCTGCGTCGTAGGCTTCATATTCTTCACGCGGTGTCATGAGCCCGTCGTGATTTGCATCGGCCGCAGGACTGTAGTAACGATGCGTGAAATCAAAGTAATCATCGAATTCCCAACGCTGGCGTTCCGGGATCAAGGGCCCATGCGGCGTGACTTGGTAGCGTTCATCAAGAAGATTGAGTACTTCAAAACTGATGTTCAAGGCGGTGCGGCCGAAATGAAAAGACTTTGATAATACACAGTCAAGCTGCTTCTGTGAGGGAAGGCGCAGGATGCCACGCTCCTCTAATTTGCCCTCGGGACCAGGGGGAATATATGGAAAGCCATTTCCAAGGTAGCCAAACAGATAGAATCGTGTGCTGAAGGGAAGCTTGACCACGCCTTGAATGAAAACGCGGTGGCGCTGGTCAAAATCAAGATAATACATCTCAAGCGGTTGCGTTATTGCCGTATCCACATATTCGCCGGCATATGAGCTTGTACCTTTTGTATGAGACAATGTATATGATATCTTCCCGGTGAATATTGAGTTGGCGAATTCAACAATGGTCTCGATACCTTGAATGTTAGCATATTCTAGATTGTCGTATTGAACATAGTCATAGGGTAGTGCCTCTACATAGCGGGTGCCAATCAGATCGGATACCTCTTTGTAAAAAGCAGTCACCGTGGTACTTAGGTTTTCATAGACTTCACCCTGCAGACCGATCTCGTAACTGATCGTTTTCTCTACCGCCATATTCGGATTGCCGACGACCGGCCATTCATCAGGCCTGTACAAGACGTATATTGGCAGCGGAAAGATGTTGTAGTAATCGTACATTTGGCTGTAATGCGGTGGCTGCGCGTAGCGCCCGATATTGGCACGAAAGAGGAACTTATCGCTGACCTGAAAGGAGACGCCGAGCCGTGGGGATAGAAAAGCCTTGGCCCCGATGCCTTCAATATCGTTGGAGAAATAGTCGTAGCGGCACCCGAGTTTTGCATAGACGCCGCTGAAGTCAATATTGTCCTGCAAATAGAAGTAGTACTCTCTCGGATTATATTGATATTCGTCGATGACTGGGTCCACACTATCACTCGTAAAGTATGTGAAATTCCCAAAATTCTGATAGGTGTATTCCATCCCTGCTTTTATCTCATGGTATCTATGGAGCTGCAAATTGGTACTCAGGTTTGCTTTCAGAACCTCGGATGATTTAGCCTGATACTCAGGATAATCGCCTTCGCTGTAAGGCTTGCGTAGATATACACCGAACGGGTTTTTTATACCTATCCACGGATAATCGAGCGTGCGGTAATCCCGGAACGTGTAGTTGTCAAATAAGCTGTAGGGGCCTGGATTGCGCACGCCGTATGTTTTGTCCGTATGTAGACGGCTGATCGTTATATTGAATAGCTTACGCGAATCCGGGAGATAGCTAACGTTGAGCGTCTGCAGGTCACCGTTTATCAGATCCGAGCGATAATGATTAGGCCGGAATTTCCAGAGCGTCGCATAGCGATCGAATTGAGTCCGGGATTTTGCCCCGCTCATGCTAAATTTTACTTTTCCGCTTGGGGCATAAAGCCACTTTCCGTAAACCGAGTAATCCTGACGCTGCTTATGCGGCAGTCTATGAAGACGAGGATCCCAATCATCAGTGCGCATGACATCAAGAGAAACATAGCCTTTGAACTTTCTGGACACTGGCAAGTGCACTGACGATTGGACGTTTTCATAGCCAAAATCATAATAGAAGGGCATGATCTTTTCGGTCTTGCCATATGCCTTGATCCTTAGATTGTCGGCGGGATGGGCAGTTATCATGTTGATGATGCCGGACATCGCCCTTCCGTATTCAACGTCAAAACCACCGGGTAAGAAAATTATTTCGTCAACAACTCCCTTGGAAAGTGCTATCGCCGGGTCGCCGGTCTGGGGGTCAATGATCGAAACATTATCGATCATGTACTGGACCTCGGTTGCCCGGCCGCCCCGCACGTGGA
>JBAUFP010000074.1:0-3570 GCA_049679205.1 bacterium
TTCTTCATCTTCCCGTCTTACTTGAATGAGCTTTAACCAATAGCGGGATTCTTTTGACTCTTTGCGGCATATCTTGATCCGCATGAAGAAATCCTTCCTGCTCAGCGATTCATTGGCCTCAATATAATTCGAACCAACAGAGCCTGATGACCTCACAAGTTGTCTACCTATTTCAATGTTGGGCAATGTCTTTGGCATTCGATTCACCAAGGTAATGACGCGCTTGGCAAATTGCAGCGTCCTTTCCTCCAAATCATACTGTTTTACACTTCGGACTTTGGTCATTCGGATTTGTTTAGGATTTAGGGTTTAGGATTTAAAGGGATTGTCACAGCAATCCCTTTTTGTTGTATTTCTTGATCCTGCTGAGCAGAGTCTTGTACGATACTCCGAGTCGCCGGGCGGCTTCGGATTTATTGTTTTTTGTCTGTTTAAGGATTCTCTTTATGAGTTCACTTTCGGCGATTTCGCGGCCGGCACTGGCCGCGGCTTTCAGTGTCTTCGGCAGTCCTGCCTTGATTAGCGAAGGTTTGCGCACCGGTAATAGAATATCTTCAGCTTGAATTGTTTTCTTGGCGATGATATTTGCTCTTTCAATAGTATTTTCCAGTTCGCGAATATTGCCGGGCCAGTCATACTGCTTCAGCCTTGCGATCGCTTGAACAGACATGCTTTTGTTTGATCGGAGTTTTTTAAGAATGTGGTCGACCAAAAGTCTCAGGTCTTCTTTTCTCTCACGCAAGGGTGGAACACGGATCGGGAAGACACTCAAGCGGTAGTAGAGATCTTCGCGGAATTTCTTGTCCTTTACAAGGGTCATCAGGTCTCTATTTGTTGCCGCAATCAGACGGACATCGACATTGATTGTATACGTTCCACCCAGCCTTTCAAAACTACGCTCCTGGATTACGCGCAAAATCTTTGCCTGCAAGTCCAAATCAAGATCACCGACTTCGTCTAAGAATACTGTGCCTTTATTGGCCAGTTCAAATTTGCCGATTTTCCTGGTGTGGGCGCCGGTGAACGCGCCTTTTTCTGAACCAAACAGCTCGTTTTCGAGTAATTGATGTGGTATTGCCGCGCAATTGATTGCGACAAATGGGTTGTCCTTGCGGGGTGATAACATGTGGCAGGCGCGCGCAAACAACTCCTTGCCCGTGCCTGACTCGCCCGTAATTAATACCGTGGTATCAGTCGGCGCCGCTTTCTGCAGGAGCTGGGCAACGTGTTTTACTGCCGGTCCCTTGCCGATTATCTCAGGAGCACCATGAATTTTCGAAGTCTCATCCCGCAACAGAATGCATTCGTAGTATAACCGCTGTTCATCGAGGATCCTATTGATGAGAACAATAAGCTGTTCGACATCAAAGGGTTTAGTCAGGAAGTCGTAGGCACCGAGTTTCATGGCTTCGACCGCGCGTTCGATAGTCCCGAACGCAGTCATTATCAGAAATTTGGTATCGGCGTCGAATTTCTTGAGTTCGCGCAGAAGATCAATACCGTCAATATCAGGCAGTCGCAGGTCAATGATGGCGATCTCGAATTTTTCCTTCTTGAAGAAACGCAGCGCTTCGCGCCCGCTCTTAGCCAGCTGCACAGTTATTGCCGCGTCTTCCAGGCTGGCTTTGAGCATGTTGCCAAAGCTCGGTTTATCTTCAACGACCAAGATGTCAGCCATTTTTTCGGGAGCGTCCAAAGACCTCTCTGGTTTTCTTCATTGCGCAGAATTCACCACACATGGTGCAGGTTTCCTTCAGTTTTGAAGGAGAGCGCCGGTAGATCTTTCCTGCCTTGCCCGGCGCAGCCAGCAGGCTAAGTAGTCTTTTCCAGTCGAGGGCGTACCTTGCCTTGGAGACTTCCAGATCGATTTCTTTTGCCCGCTTCAATCCTTTGGCAATATCCGCTGCATGGCCGGCCAGTTTTGTTGCGATCACGCCGTCCTTTACTTCTTCAATATTGGGTAAGCCCAGGTGCTCAGAGGGCGTAACATAGCACAAATAATCGGCTCCATAATAGGCAGCCATGGCGCCGCCGATAGCGGCTACAATATGGTCGTATCCAGCACCGATATCGGTAACCAAGGGGCCAAGCACATAAAAGGGGGCTCCATCGCAGATATTCTTTTCAAGCACCATATTCGCTTCGATCTCATTAATAGGAATATGCCCTGGTCCTTCTACCATGACACTGACCTTTGCCTTGCGTGCCCTTTTCACGAGTTCGCCAATGACCGTAAGCTCTCTAACTTGATACTCATCGGTCGCATCGGCAATCGCGCCTGGTCGCAGGCCATCCCCAAGACTCAAGGTGGCGTTGTATTTCTTGGCAATGAGGAGCAGGCGATCATAGTATTCGTAAAGGGGATTTTCTGCTTTGTTGGTCCGCATCCATTCAATCATCATCGAACCACCCCGGCTGACCACGCCGCAAACCCGGCGTCTTTTCGCCATTCCTTTTATGCTGTACCGCGTGACCCCACAGTGAACAGTTATGAAATCGACGCCATCGGCCAGTTGACGCTCGATGACATCAAATATCTCGTCGACCGTGGCTTCTGTAAATGGTTTCTTTCTTTTACGTGCTTCTATCGCAACCTGATAAATCGGTACTGTACCGATCGGGACCTTTGATTTCTTGAGAATTGCCCGTCTAATCCGGTCAATATCGCCTCCGGTAGAAAGATCCATCACCGTGTCCGCACCGGCTTCGATTGCCGCCGCCAATTTTTTCAGTTCGATTTTCAGGTCGGCAAGATCGGGTGAGGTGCCTATATTGGCGTTGACCTTGGTGGTTGTTCCTGCGCCGACTGCTAATGGTTTGATCCGGTGTTTTTTATTTTTCAATAGGACAATCCGTCCCTGCTTGATGCCTTTCTTCAAGAAAGCTACAGATACGCCTTCTTCCTTGGCGATCAGTGCGTACATATCAGGCATTATTTCTTCTCCACAGGGATACCCAAGGATGTCTTGGGCACGACAACAGACACGAATTTCAGGATAAAAGCAAGAGCTTTCGCTTCATTCGGTGCTTCAAAGGTCAGAATATAGTCTGGTTTGCCAAAAAGGCTCAAAAACTCCCTAATTTTAATGTCTTTTGGCGTTTTAAGCGTGCTGATTATTTTCTGTAACTCGTCGACTTTGCCCGGGATTACATCCAACATAGAGACAAAAATCATATACGCTCCTTTCTAGGTAATTATAGTCGAATTCGTGTTATTGTCAATTCATGCGGGATGCATTCCGCATGAATTCGATTACAGTGATAAAGACATGATTACAGTGATGAAAAAGAGAGTTACGCAAGAATACAGTTATCATGTCACTATGTCTTTGAGTCATACGTTACCAAGGGTACCTGACAGCAGTGTGAGGCGTGAAGCGTATTGCGTAAAGCGATAAAAGATAGATACATGATGCACGATACATGATTCACGATGAAGAATGCGGTATCAGCTTATTAGGCTTTTAGCAGCACGCGTATTGCGTTAGGCGTATTTACACGGCGGCTTTTCAAACCCCTTTATGAGTCGTCAGTGTGGCTTCTCGACGCAGTCGGCTGCGCCTCCTTTGC
>JBAUFP010000075.1:0-9839 GCA_049679205.1 bacterium
GTCCCATACATGCTCATTTTGGGACAAAGAGAAGTTGTCGATAAGGCAGTGTCGGTGAGAAAACACGGACAAGGCAACTTAGGTCAGATGAAATTAAAGGATTTTTTCAGTCTGTTGGCGAAAGAACAAGGAGGTGACAATTAAGCATTTGCCCAAAGTAAATCGGCAAATCACTGCACAAAGAGTGAAAATAGTGAATGACGATGGAACCATGCTCGGTGAATTTCATATCCGTGAAGCGATGCGCATGGCACGTGAAAAGGAACTTGATCTGGTTGAAGTCGCGCCAAAAGCGAGGCCGCCAGTCTGTCGATTAATGGATTTCGGCCGGTATCTCTATGAGAAGAAACGTCAGGAACGTGAATCACGCAAGCATCAGCATCGAACCACGGCACGCGGCATGAGATTTTCGTTAAAAATCAGCGAACACGACTACCAGGTCAAACTGGCCAAGGTGAAAGAGTTCCTTGTCGACGGCGACCGGGTTAAGGTCTCGCTGCGCCTCAGAGGACGGGAAGTAGTGCATGCAGACATGGCTTTGAAGATGTTCCAACGAATGCAAGTGGATCTGGAAGAACTCGGCAAGATGGAAGGAACGCCCAAAGTGGAGCACCATATCTATCAAGTTAACTTCGTGCCGGAAAAAAAGAGGAGATGACATCATGGCAAAGCAGAAAACCAAACGCGGTGCTGCAAAACGGTTAAAAGTAAAAAAAAGTGGCGTTATTATGCGTAGAAAGGCTGGCAAGAGCCACCTCTTATCCTCGAAGTCTAGGAAAAGGAAACGCAGGCTTCGTAAACCGGCAAAGGTAGCGAAGTCTGATCTGAAAAGAACAAAGCCACTTATATAGTAAGATTTCTGGCCATTGCAGAAATCAGCACATTCCGCCTTGGGCGGAATTTAGTTATTGAGAGAATAATGAATAGCCCTGCTTGGAGACGATAAATACGGCTGTTTTTGCGGTAATATTGACAGATTTTTCAAAATGATTATAATTTAAGAAGAAAGGAGTTTGAGCATGCCAAGAACGAAAAATGTTCCGCAAACGCGAAAAAGGCGCAAGAAATGGTTAAAGCACGCAAAAGGCTACTGGGGCGCAAAGCACAAACTATACAAGACCGCGCGTATTGCAGTAATGAAAGCTTGGCTATCAGCGTATCGCGAGCGAAAACGAAAAAAACGCGTATTTCGAGCCTTGTGGATAACTAGAATAAATGCTGCCTTACGCAATAGGGGTATGAAATATTCACAGTTTATCCACAATTTAAAGAAAAACGGAATCGAACTGGACCGTAAGACGCTGGCTAGCATTGCCTATGAATATCCCGAGCAATTTGATGCCTTGGTCGAGATTTGCCGGGGTGAGGAGCCAAAAGGTAAGGTAAAAGATGCAAGAAAGGTTGAATAGCTTAGAAAACGATATAAAGAAAACGCTCGAAAAAGCGAGCAATACGAGTATGCTTGAAGCGGCAAGAATCAAATATCTCGGGCGTAAGGGAAAGATAAACAAGCTATTCAAGGAATTGTCGCAGCTATCTGGCGACGAAAAGAAAGCGCTGGGCGAAGCTATCAATAAGCTAAAGAACGACGTCACCAACGAATTGAACCTTCGCCTGGACAAATTCACCGATAAGACAAAAGGGAAATATGAACTTTTATTGCCGGGGAAAACACCTGCGGTTGGACATTTACATCCACTTTCAAAGGTTTTCGATGAAATTGTGACTTTTTTCAAGAATCACGGCTTCACAGTCGAAACCGGGCCAGAAATTGAATATGACTGGTACAACTTCGAAGCCCTCAACATGGCGAAGGACCATCCGGCCCGTGATATGTTCTCTAGTTTCTTCATAAAAGAAGACCTATGCCTGCGCAGCCATACTTCTCCAGTGCAGATAAGGGTAATGGAAAAACAAGACCCACCCGTGAAGATAATTTGCCCGGGACGTTGCTACCGGTATGACGCGTTTGATGCGAGTCACTCACCGGTCTTCCACCAAGTAGAAGCGCTGTACGTTGATAAAGGCGTATCATTCGGTGAACTGAAGTGGTTGCTCCGTGAATTCGTGAAATACACCTTTGGCTCAAAAACCAGATACCAGTTGAGGCCCTCATTCTTTCCGTTCACCGAACCATCCGGCGAGTTAGCCATTAACTGTATGGTCTGCGGTGGAGAAGGTTGTTCCGTGTGCGGCAACAGTGGCTGGCTTGAACTCCTCGGTTGTGGTATGGTCCATCCCAATGTGCTGAAGAATGTAAAGATCTCTCCAGCAAAATACTCGGGCTACGCGCTAGGGATGGGTGTTGAGCGGGTTGCTATGGTAAAGTATGTTATCGACGACATCCGGGTTTTCTTCAATAATGATGTTAGGTTCTTGGAACAATTTTAATCAACTACGTTGATTATGATTACAACGATGAAAAAGAAGATTACAGAGATGGAAAAGACAATGACAGAGATATTATATCTCCGTAATCTATTTTCTATCGCTGGCATCATCCCGAGCGAAGCGAGGTAGGGGTGCTATTTTCAATCAAGTGGCTAGAAGACTTTTTAAAAACGAAAATTAATATTAACAATTTAGAAAAGGTATGTCTGAACCTTGGTCTTGAGGTCGAGGATCAAACAGAACATGCACCCAAGGAAGTTGTTATTGGAGAGATTAAATCAATAACCCCGCACCCCCGTCAAAAAAACCTTGATGTTCTCGATGTCCTGATTAGAAAAAGCATCCAGATCATCACCGCAGCCAAAAACATAAAGAAAGGGGACTTGGTTCTCGTTGCACCCGCTGGTGCTGAGCTAAACGGAAACCCGGTAACGAAAAAGGATTTCAATGGGATGGAATCGCAGGGTGTGTTAGTCAGCGAACAGGAACTCGGTTTGGCTGAAGTGTCTACCGGTGTGATCATCTCCGACCGGGGCAAACCGGGTGCACCTTTCACCGCTTATTTCGATAATCTAGTTGTTGATATCAGTACTACACCGAACCGCCCCGACTGGTTATCACTCGAGGGCATTGCCCGGGAAATATCAGGCACGCTAGGCATTGATTATTCAAAACTGAGTTCTCTGGACAGGCTTTATGCGCCCAAACAATATAACAGGACTGGCGGATTCAAAATAAGAATCAGCGACATAAACGGCTGCCCAAGGTATACGGGCCGCATCTTCGACAATATCTCGGTGGCCGAATCACCGTTCTGGTTGAAGTGGCGCCTGCAGTGTATGGGAATGAAGAGCATAAACAACATCGTTGATATCACAAACCTCATCATGCTTCTGACTGGACAGCCCTTGCATCCATTTGATCTCGATCTTCTTAAAGGCGGTATTATCATCCGGCGGGCGCAGGCAGGCGAGAGATTCATCACCCTGGACGGGACTGCGCTGAAGCTCGCCAAAGAAGACCTGGTCATAGCCGATAAGGAAGGCCCAATTGCCTTAGCTGGAATTGTCGGTGCAAAACGCGCTCAGATATCGCACGCAACAAAGAGGGTTTTACTCGAAAGCGCCTACTTCGATCCGAAACGCATTGGTCACACCGCGCGCCGCCTGGGGATCATAACTGATGCCTCGACGCGATTCGAACGGGGCGCCGATACGGCAATTGTGGATGCCGCTTCAGCCATGGCTGGGACGCTTTTCAAACAACACGCCGGCTGCAGGGAAGCAGAATTCATCAGCCAGGGCAAAAAAGCCACCCCTAAAAAAGTACGGTTTTCACTCAACCGCATGAACGAAATGCTCTCTTTGAATCTCAGTACCAAGCAGGTCAAGGACATACTGAAGAGAATCAGCATATCGGCTACCGGAACAAAGCAGCTGGTTGCTAACATCCCTCATTTCCGGCGCGATCTCTGGATCGAGGAGGATATCTATGAGGAGATTGCACGTGTCTATGGCTACATGCGAATTCCAGAAACCGAACCAAAAAAATGGTCTGGACAAGCGCAAGTGAACAAAGCGCTTGAATACGAAGAAATGATCAAGAATTATCTGGTTGGACAAGGCTTTGATGAAGCCTACAATCTATCGTTGATGTCGAGCCGGGTGCTCGAACAATTCGGGTTTTCGCATTATGCAAAAATACTGAATCCGCTCAACGAGCGGTTTGATGCACTTAGGCCAACCCTCTTCTTTGGGTTGTTGGATGCTCTAAAGTATAATCTGTCAAAAGGAAACAAATCCCTTAAGCTATTTGAGGTTGGGAATATCTTGTTGTCCAAAGTACCATTCCAGGAAAGAAGGCTGGGAGCGATATTGGGTGGCGAGCGCCATCAAGATTTCTGGCAAGAGAATAATGATAAGCTTGATTACTTTGACGCAAAAGGCGTCCTTGAAAGTATCCTAGACGTGCTCCACATAAAGGAAGCCAGCTTCAAGCCGACGACCAGAAGAGGTTTTGACCAGGGCGTACTAATCTGGATTTCAGGGAAAGAGCTCGGATTCTTGGGTTCGGTCGACCCCGGACTCTGTAAAGAACCATACTTCTATTATGAACTCACACTCGATCCTCTGTGGGACATGGTCAGCGACACGTTCTACATGCCGCCTCCGAAGTTTCCAGCAAACACAAGGGATCTTTCCTTTATCACGGAAGAAAAAGTACAGGTTCCCGATATGGTGAGTGTAATATCCAGGGTCGGAGGCCCGGTTCTGGAGAAAGTTGTGCTGTTTGATTATTATAAGGGTAAAAATTTGCCTACGGCAAAGAAAAGCTTAGGATTCCGTCTGCACTTTCGCGCGCCCGATCGAACTCTGACCGACAAAGAGGTAGACATCTTTGTCAAACGAGTAACCGAAGAGACACTGAAGACCTTTAATGCAAGTCTACGAACAAAGGAGTAGCGTTGGACGAATTAGCTAAGCTTGAAGAACGTATCGACAAGTTAATTTCCTTGATCAACGAACTTAAACAAAAAGTTGAGGATTTGGAGGAAAGTAACGGTCGTCTGCAAAACACAAAGCAAGAAGTAAAGAAAAGGGTCGATGGTTTAATTGAGAAGGTTGACAATCTATTGATATAGGAGATATGTTGAAGAAAACTGAGGTTATTGTAAACATCTTTGGGAATGACTATCGGGTTATTTCTGACGATGTGGATACTGAACGAATAAAGGAAGTCGCCGAAATCGTCGATGCTAAAATGAAAGAAATACATCGGGAATTTCCTTTGCCTTCGACAACCAAAATTGCCGTACTTGCCTGTCTTAATTTGGTTGACGACTATCTCCAGCGTGAGAATCAGCTGAATAAGAAATTATCTGAAATGGAAGAGAGGATTCGATCCACAATCCTCAAGATAGACGAAGCAGTTCCTTAATTCGTTCCCTGCGGTGCCCGTGATCGGTATGAAGTCTTGAGCCAACACCCATCTTAAGGGAGCCAAGTTCGACCAGGGATTTTACCCGAAGTCGACTGGCGCCCACCTTAACCTTGGGTTCAAAGACTTTTTACCACACGGCACTTGCGGGGGGCTTTATATAGTTAGCCTCCGGCGGAGGCAGGGAGTCTTTATGACAGTATTTGTTTTTATCGCAATCGCCGCTTTGATCCCGGTGATCGTTTTAGCAATTTTCATGTATCTACGTTATGGTAAATCAAAACTGGCGCATGCCTCGACCGAGGCATCACGTATCATCGAAGACGCAAAACGAGAAGCCGAAAATAACCGAAAATCCGCAGAAATCTCAGCCAAGGAACACTGGTACGCAGAGAAATTAAAGTTTGAAAAAGAAACAGCCTCCAAGAGAAAGGACCTGGAAAGGGCTGAAAAGAGGCTAGCCGAGAAAGAACGGGTCCTGGACCGGCATGAGCATCTGATTGTCGACAAAGAAAAAGAATTGATGACGGTTCAACACGATTTGCAGAACAAAGAAAGAATCATCCATGCAAAATCCGAGCGGTTCGACCAGATGATAAAAGAGCAGAATGAAGCACTGCAGAAAATCGCAAATCTTTCCAAAGAAGAGGCCAAGTCCATGCTCATGAAGAACCTTGAGGCAGAAGCGAGGCATGAAGCGGCCTCTTTGATCAACCAGATCAAGGAAGAAGCAAAGGCAAAAGCTGAAGAAAGCGCGCGCGAAGTCATCCTGCAGGTGGTCCAACGATGTGCTACCTCACATACTGCCGATACAACAATATCCGTCGTCCCGATCCCCTCGGATGAGATGAAGGGTAGAATAATCGGGCGTGAAGGAAGAAACATCCGGTCGTTCGAGAATCTCACCGGGGTCGAAGTGGTAATTGATGACACTCCGGAGATGATATCATTGTCTTGCTTCGACCCGATAAGGAGAGAGATCGCCCGTATCTCAATGGAAAAGCTGATCACTGATGGGCGAATACATCCGTCAAGAATTGAAGATATGGTGCAGAATGCGCGTAAGGAGATAGAGGGCATCATCAAAAATACGGGTGAAGAGGTGGTCCTGGAACTCGGCATAATCGGCGTTCCCCCCGAGGTCATAAAGTACCTCGGAAAGATGAAGTACCGCACGAGTTATGGACAGAATCTACTGCAACATTCAAAAGAGGTGTCCTATCTGTCTGCCCTGCTGGCTCAAGAGTTAGGTTTGGATCAGAGCATATCGAAGCGGGCAGGTTTGCTGCATGATCTCGGCAAGGTTGCGGACGGTACGTTTGAAGGCTCTCACGCTCATATTGGCGCTGAAATCGCCAACAAGTTTGGGGAAAGCGAGATAATCACTAACGCAATTGCTGCTCACCACGAGGAAATAAAACCCATCTCATCTTATGCCGCCATCGTTGAAATTGCGGATTCAATCTCTGGTTCGAGGCCGGGCGCCCGCCGTGAGACTATAGAGGCTTATATTAAAAGGCTGAATGCACTCGAGGAAATTGCTTCTTCATTTGATGGCGTCGAAAGAGTTTTCGCCATACAGGCCGGGCGTGAGATCCGGGTCATGGTTCATCCCGAGAAGATTTCTGACCTCCAGGCCGAAAGCCTGGCCCATGACATCGCACGCCGTATCGAGAAAGAGACCCAGTATCCTGGTCAGATCAAGGTGACGGTAATAAGGGAAAAGAGGGTAGTGGAAACGGCTAAATAGACGTTCAAACGCAGGATCGTCCGCACAAACCGCGGACTCGCAGCATCACTTAGTTCGCAGAATCACCCGCCTGACGGCGGCTTCGCCCGTGAACATCCAAATATGCCGCTTTAAGACGCGTCCTTTAGGACAATACTGCGAGTGCCGAAGACACGGGAAAATAATAAATTCGAAATTCTAAATACGAAATACGAAACAATATCGAATATCGAATGACCAAAACCGGTTTTAGAGTTTAGGAAATTAGGATTTTGGATTTGTTTCGGATTTCGATATTCGGATTTAGGATTTCTAGAGAAGTATCCCTAGTATATCCGCGGTCAGGAGTATCATAAAGTGTAGCACAAAGCAGGGCAAAAAGCTGCGCGCACGCAAGCCAATTAAGCCTAAGAATATTCCCGCAAATATCGAACCGTAGGCTTCGAGTTGCGGTTTCCTAAAGTGCGCGATGGCAAAAGGGACCGCCTGTACTAATACGGCCATGCGGCCAAACTTACGCTCCAGGCCGAATAACATGAAACCCCTGAAGAAAAACTCCCACCCAAACATATACCAGAGTTGAATCAACTGAAAGAATAGAAAATAACTCAACCCTTGAGTTGACCTACGGTACAGAGGATACACATTCTTGAGATTGGTAAACTTGAATGCTATCACAAGTATTATCAAGAACAGCAAATAGAAAACAACCACATCTTTTAACCATAATCGTGGATTCCCAAAACTGATCCCAAAATCCTTCGGCTTGCGTCTGAAAATAAGATAAAGCAAAAAAGGGGTAGTCACATATATGATGCCAACCACGATGAGGCGTTCCATGAATGTATCCCTGGGTAGTATGAAGTGAGTACGCCTCAGGAAATAGACGAAAAGCAGAATTAGGGTTGAATAAATGATAATAATTGCGGTCTCGAGGTCTATTTTTTTTAGCTCACCCAGATATTCCCGAAGCACACGCCGCACAGACTATTATATACATCCTGCGGTGCCAATCAAGAAGAAAACTGGGGTCAAATCTTGACAATTGACAAAACAACCTAAACCCTTGCTTCCAAGACAGTACTGTTACACGCAATATCCCTAGCAAGCCCTTTGCTACGGAGAACGAGATTTGTCAAAGGTCAAGATTTGACCCCGTTCCACTCGAACAATAACAGTCGATTTCTGTACGATGATTCAGATGGCTTACGCTTCGAGTAAATCCGCCCTACGGCGGACGCATCGAGAAGTCATCAATCTTATGACCCATCGTGTCGTACGTCTCATAACCGTATGGCTTGATTTCTGATTGAATTTACTTACAATACAGAGTGAACGTCATTCTAATGCTCATTTTATTAACCCAAGTTTCACACGAAACGAATCCAATGAAAATCGTCACCAGCAGTGGCTTCAAGCTATATCAAAAACTCATCTCCCCTTCCCAGGGTGATGTATGCAACTTCTCACCTTCCTGCTCGCATTTTGCCATGGAATCCATCGCGGAACACGGCATCATCTGGGGTTCGCTCATGGCTTCGGATCGACTGCAACGTTGTAACCCGTGGGCATTAGGGTCATTTGACAAATATTACGCCGGAATTAAATATCGCAAAATCTATGACCCCATCAATAACAACTACATATTCGGCACGATCAAAAAAGACAATCAAGACTATATCAGGTGAACATGCACGGTCGTAAACCACATTACCTGGATCAATGACTATTACAATCCTGCTGCTAATTTGCCAAGCCGAGCTATTCGAACCTCAGAACATGCTGAAGTTCGCCGAACATCTCTATGCACAGGAAGACTATGCAGCGGCATTACATGAATACCGTCGTTATTTGTTCCTCAGTGATTCAGCTGGAGAGAAAATATACGAGCGAATCATTGAATGCCTTACCCGTTTGGGAAGATACAGTGAAGCGCTCAACGAATCAGAGAATATCAATGATATCAACAAGCGCAACTATACCAGAGGCCTGGTCTTTTTTACGGCGGGCGAGGTGGATTCATCCCGGACATACCTACACCGCGTCGCCATACCATACGAAAATGACGCGCGAAAACTAATCGGTCTCGGGTATGCCTATGAGTTCAATTTCGACGAAGCAGCGGATTATATCGAACTACCCCAGCACAAACCGTCATACAAAGAACCAGCATTCGGTGCACTGCTATCTCTTTTCCCGGGGGGAGGAAATTTCTACGCGGGACGGTTTGGTGATGGTCTGTATTCTTTTCTTCTTGTCGGCACTGCAGCCCTTCTTTCCTATTATTATTATGACCGTGAAGAAGATATCAAATTTGGATTCACGCTTGGCGCGGCAATACTCCTTTATGCCGGCAACATCTACGGCGGTATTAATTCAGTGCGAAATTACAATTACTATGAGAATGAGAAATACCTACAAGAGATTCTAGAAGTCAAATAAACATCAAAACATGCTTATTATACTCATACTATGCTCACAGCTGACACTGGCGGATTCGCTCTATGCGCGTGGTTATCATGAAGAAGCACGCCTTGAATATCTAAGAGCCTTTGTCTTCTACCCCCAATTAAGGCAAAACGTGGAAGCAAGGTTGCACTATGCTATATCAGTACTCAAGCAGGACCAGTCAACAGGTATTGGCGAACTCAATAAATTAGTCAATGAATTTCCCCGGTTGCCAATGAACATTCGACGGGAAATTGCCGAACAATATATCAACACAAAGAGGTATTACTTAGCAATCAGTCTGCTCCGCGACACCGAGGAAAGGGATTTGCTG
>JBAUFP010000076.1:0-17985 GCA_049679205.1 bacterium
TCTGATCGAGAAACATAATCCTGAATGGAAAGATTTGTACTGTGATTTGATCGACCATTGATCCCCTGACTCCCCCTCTCATCATCGTCCGGCTTGACTCCTCCCGTCATCGTCCGGTCCCCTGATCAAGTCAGAGGACAGGCTTGACCGGACGATCCAGGGAATGACAAAAAAGGCTGATAAACCCTGTCACGGCCTTTGTAGCGTTGACATACTGCAAATTCCGAGTAATATTCAATCTTGAGAGAACAGATATGTTAGTGAACCTAAACAATATTCTGCCCAAGGCGCGTAAGAAGGGATACGCAGTCGGTGCCTTTAATACTTCCAATCTCGAAATCACTCAGGCGATCATTACAGCAGCAGAGACGCTGAGTGCGCCAGTCATTATTGCAACGAGTGAAAAGGCAATCAGATATGCTGGGATTAAGAATATTTCCGAAATGATTATCGGCATGTCAAAAAGAGCGACCATCCCAGTTGTCCTGCATCTCGACCATGGCAGCTCTTATGAACTATGCCGAGAATGTATTAAACACGGTTACACGTCGGTGATGATCGACGCGTCGCAACTGTCTTTCAACGACAATGTACGGCTCACAAAGAAAGTCGTGCGCTATGCGCGTAAAAGACGCGCAAGTGTCGAAGCGGAAATCGGCAGGTTGGCCGGCATCGAGGACGACCTTAAAGTGAAGGGGTCAGAAGCCATGTACACTGAGCCGGACGAGGCAAGACGATTTGCACTCGACACCGGCTGTGACGCCCTCGCCGTCGCAATCGGCACCTCTCATGGCGCCTACAAATTCAAAGGAACACCAAAACTACGCATTGATATCCTTGCCGAAATCGCCCAAAAGGTAGAGGTACCCCTTGTGCTCCACGGCGCGTCAGGGGTCAAGATTAAATGGATCAACCGGGTGAACAAATACGGCGGAGCACTCCAACACACCCGAGGTGTTCCCGACCGCCTCATCCGCCAAGCAGTAAGAAATGGCATCGCTAAAATAAATACCGACACCGACTTGAGAATCGGGTTTACGGCTGGGATAAGAGAATTTCTCTTCAAAAATCCAAATGTATTTGACCCAAGAAAATCCCTTGCATCGGCACGTGACCGAACTGTCGAAGTGGTTGTGGACCGCATACGAGTATTTGGAACAGATAATCAAGCATGATAATCCGAAGCATACGGTGGCTATTTCTGTTCCTCGCGTCGTTCATGTTAATCACCTGCGGCGCACCGCAACAGGAGTACAGCTATACCAACTTTCTCTTTGGAGCGCCGTGTACGATAAAGTTCTATTACATTGGCGACGAACGTGCCCGGGAAATCATCGACGTGATAGATTTAGAACTCACCCGCCTTGATTCACTACTCAATTATTTTTCTGAAATCAGCCTCGTCACCGAATTGAATCGTAATTCCTCCGTACAAGCCCCGGGGGATGTTATCTTCCTCTTCAACGCAAGTGACTCGGTATCGCGTCTGACCGACGGTCTATTTGATATTACGGTAGCTCCATTGCTCGAAACATGGGGGTTCTACCGAAGGGAAAAAACCCTGCCTACACAGGATGCGATCGCGCAGGCAATGAAACTGGTTGATTACCGTAGAATACGTATTACGGATGATTCCATCATTGTCGATTCGGGCATGAAGATTGATTTAGGTGGTATCGCACAAGGCTTTGCCGCTGATCGGGCCGCACTAATCCTCAGACAGCGTCATGTGAAATCGGCAATCATTGATATTGGTGGTGAGGTCCTGGCTATTGGACGCTCCCCCCAGGGAAGACCGTGGCGTGTTGGGATACAGAACCCACGCGGGAAGGGCATAATCGAAACCATAGAATTGGAGAACTCGGCAGTATCAACATCCGGTGACTATGAGAAATTCTTTATCATCGACAACAAGCGCTACCCGCATATCATAAATCCAAAAACCGGGCGGCCGGCTCAGAATTTCGCTTCAGTTACCATCCTTGCCGACAACGCAACATACGCCGACGCCATGTCCACGGCAATCGCTATCATGGGACCAGCGTCGGCTATAGATTTCCTTGATTCATTGGAGATAACAGGTATAATATACTACGAGGAGAATGATTCGTTGAAGAGGGTGTCCATCCGATGAAAGTGGAAGCAAAGTTTTATGTACTCAAGGATGACCATATTGAGTGTCAAATGTGCCCTCATTACTGTAAGGTTCTTCCTGGTAAATATGGAATTTGCCGCGGGCGTAAACATGAGGAAAAGAAATTCTGGGCGACAAACTACGGCGAAACAACATCAATCGCTATTGACCCGATAGAAAAGAAACCGCTATATCACTTCTATCCAGGAGCACAAATCCTCTCCATCGCCTGCAACAGCTGCAACATGCGTTGTCCTTTCTGCCAAAACTGGGAAATATCTCAAGGGGAAGTGAATACTCAGTATGTCGGCCCGGAAATACTTGAAAAGATGTGCAAGGATCATGAATCAATAGGTGTTGCCTATACCTATACAGAACCTCTGATGTGGTTCGAATACCTTCTTGATGCAGGAAAACTCATCCGTGAAGCAGGGGGCAAGAACGTATTAGTATCCAACGGGCTAATTAACGAAGAGCCATTTTCTGATATCATCCCCTTAATCGACGCCATGAACATCGACTTAAAAACACTGGACCCTGATATTTATAAGAAGACATTGCACGGAGATCTTGATACGGTAAAAAAGACAATTGAAATTGCCCACGCGAATTGCCACATTGAAATCACAAATTTGATTGTCACCGGACTTAATGACAAAAAGGAAGAGATCGACAAACTGATTGACTACGTAGCCTCCATCGATCGTAATATCCCGCTTCATTTCTCAAGATACTACCCAAACTACAAATATACGAAATCGCCAACATTGGAGAGGGTACTCGAGTATGCCTATGAAAAGGCGCGCGCAAAATTACATTACGTTTATATTGGTAACCTCCCCACGGAAAACGGTTCGCATACCATTTGTCCTGAGTGCGGGAATATGTTGATCGAGAGAATGTATTTCCAGGCTATCATAAAAGGCCTTCAAGGCAATAAGTGCAACAGATGCGGTGAAGAAATTCCCGTTATAGTCTGATATCTAGAAAGGAGGAGTATGGCACGACGCAAACTAAGCCATATCATCACCGGCATAATCATCGGCGGCATAATAGGCTCTGCGTTGTCTTACTTTCTGAGCGGTATTTTCCCCAAAGGCCCGGTGAAGAATCTGTTCTTCAGCGCACTAAAAGTTGGATTCTCCGCGATCGAAGTAAATATCGGGTTCTTCAACTTCACCTTTGGGTTAGGTATTAATATTACGCTTGTTACGGTGATATTTGTTTTCTTAACGGTATATCTGTTACACAAATTATAAGTAAAAGGACAAACATAATGTTGGTCAATGGTAAGCGTATCCGGAGAGATAAAAAGGTCGAAGTCATAAATCCGTACAACGACCAAGTGATAGATACCCTGGGCATGAGTGACACGAACGATGTCGAAGAGGTAATCACTATTGCCGAGCGAGGATTTGAAATCCTGAAGGAAATGCCGGCCGGACAAAGAGCCAGGATTCTCGAGAACGCGTCAGATATCATACAACAGCGCAAAAGAGAGTTCAGCCACGCCATAGCTCTGGAATGCGGCAAGACCATCCACGAAGCGCGCGCCGAGGTAGACCGAGCGGTCAATACGATGAAGCTCTCAGCGCTGGCTGCTTTGAAGCTAACCGGCGAGACGGTACGTTTCGACCTGGCTGGGCAATCTAGAAAGATGGGTTTTTATATCCGCGTACCACTCGGCATTGTTTGTGCTATCACACCCTTTAATTTTCCTCTCAACCTTTCGTGTCACAAAATTGGCCCGGCCATCGCCGCAGGGAACTCAATCATTCATAAACCGGCAACTAAAACTCCGGTTTCCGGAGTGATGCTCGCCGAAGCTTTAATCGACGCAGGCTTGCCAATTGAAGGAATAAGTGTTCTCGTTGGATCGGGCTCAACCATAGGGATGTCACTAATCAAACATCCACTGGTGAAGAAAATAAGCTTCACCGGATCTTTGGAAGTAGGTGAAACAATCACCGCCAACTGTGGTATGAAGCGGGTAACCATGGAACTGGGTTCGAATTCAGCAGTAGTTGCCTTCAAAGACGCACCCATAAATCTTGTTGCTAAGAAAGTACGACGCGGAGGGTATACCCTTGCCGGGCAAGTTTGTATTTCAATCCAACGTGTTTACGTTGAAGAAGAGATTGCTGATGATTTCCTGACCACTCTCGCTGGCGAAGTAAGCCAGATCAGATACGGCGATCAACTCTCCGAAGAGACCGAGATGGGGCCGATGATCGATCATGATGCTTTGGGCAAAGCACAGAGATTCTGTGAAGACGCCGTGCAGCAAGGCGGTAGAATAGTTACCGGCGGCAAACGTGAAGGCAATATATTTACGCCCACGATCATTTCTGATGTATCAGAAGATTCCCTTATTGTTCAAGAAGAAGCCTTTGCGCCGATCGTCGCGGTCAACAGGTTCCGAACGGTTGACGAGGCCATACAAAAAGTCAACAACACAAAGTACGGTTTGCAGGCGGGGGTGTTTACCGCAGACATCACTAAGGCCATGGCGTGCGCGCGTGCGATAGATGCCGGCGGGGTTTTGATAAATGAAATGCCTACCTTCCGGGTTGACAATATGCCTTACGGTGGGACCAAAGGCAGCGGTCTTGGCCGGGAGGGCCCCGATTTTGCGATAAAGGAAATGACCGAAGAGAAACTTATTATCTTCGACCAATTATAGCTCAAACAGTACTACTGAAGATCCTGAGGTTCAAAGGATAAGATTATCCGCTGCGGGGGCCTAGCTGTTCCTCCAGTTCTTGTATTCTTTCAACCAATTTTTCTTTTTCCCCTTCTTTTTCCTTATTCCAGATTCGCGTGAGCATACCAAATGCCATGAACATCAGAATCACACCCCACCATGGTGCAAACCAACCGAAGATATTTAAAAAGTGTAAAACCAAACCAACTACACCGATCACAAAGACCACTAGCGCCCACAAAGCCATAGAGCCTCCTTTATATCTACCATATCTTCGTTTCGGCTTATTAATGTATTATATCAACAATTCTCATGTTGTCAAGAAAAAACGGAGGATGCGACCAATGGAATTCTAAGTCTCTATTATTCTTCTTTTAAACGTTAAGGGCCACGGGTTTCAGTGACGGAGGAGAACATCTTCAGCTAGCGCGGATAAGCGATGAAATGAATAGCAGAACCCAGTTATAGGAAATCAGGCACGGAACTTTATTAGAATAATATCACCGTCATGTAGTATGTAGTCTTTCCCTTCAATCTTCGTATAGCCAAGATTTTGTGCCTCGGTAAACCCTCCACTTTTTATGAAATCAGCATAAGCGAGTACTTCAGCTTTGATAAATCCTTTCTGCATATCAGTGTGTATTTTACCTGCCCCCTCGATTACCCTTGTTCCTTGGGTTACGGGCCAAGCTCTTGTTTCCTCACCTTTTATGGTATAAAAAATGATCGTTGAAAGATTGCTCAGGCATAACCTGATCAAACCGGGTAAGCCATCGATGGCCACGCCCGCGTCTTCTCTTAATTCTTTTTTCTCATCTTCCGCAAATTCCACAATCTCCTCCTCCAGCTTCACCGAGATTTTATATCCATCCTGATCGCTCTTGAACTGCCCATCATCATCGAGATTCGGTACCACAATTTCCGGCTTCGTAGAAAGCAAAGGTAAATCGGCTGTTGCTGCCTTACCCGGAATTCTGCCGTGAGCTAATTCGTCTTTAGCTTTCTCCAGTTTCAAGAATTCCTTGCGAAATTCGGCTACTTTTTTGATTTTTTCGATACGGCGCTCAACGATCTCCAAATCAGATAATAGAAGCTCGGTACGCACGATCGCATAATCATCATCCGGCGAAAGCTGGCTCGATATGTGGGCAACATCTGGAGCCGTGAAGCAACGCAGCAAATGTATGATCAGGTCCACGTCCCGTATATGGGCAAGGAATTTATTGCCGAGTCCTTCTCCCTTATGTGCATCTTTGATCAAACCCGCAATGTCAAGAAATTCAATGCCGGCGTATTTCATTTTGGGAGACTTGGTCATTTCAACGATCTTCTCGATTCGCTCATCAGGAATTGACACCATGCCGACATTTCGATCAATTGTCGTAAAGGGGAATTTCGCTACCTGTGCACCAGCATTTGTTAAGAGATTGAATAGACTTGATTTCCCAACATTGGGGAGGCCGATAATACCGACTTTCATGTCGTCAGGGGATCAGAAGATCAGACTATCAGGTAGTGGATACCAGGGTCTCAGATTATCAGAAGTGCGGTCTGATATCCTGATTCTTTGATATCCAGCCTTCTGATGCCCTGATTCTCTGAAATCCGCCGTTATCTTATGTGTGCCGCATCGGATTTGATGCCTATCAGATCCGCCTGAATCCACTTTCATCCGTTTGAATCTAATTCAATCTTGATTGAATTGATGTAGTTCTGCGCCTTGACAAAACCCTCGTCAACCATTACCCGAATGCCTTCTATAGCTTCTTTCGCCGCCCTTAGAAGGATCTTGCGCTCACCCGTAGTGAACCGACTGAGTACGTAGTCCGCCGCATCAATCCGGGGTCGTCCGACGCCGATGCGGAGTCGTGGGAATCTATCTGTCTGGAGCGCACTTATCACCGATCTCAATCCCAGATGGCCGCCATCGCTTCCCTTGCTTCGCAATCGTATCCGGCCGACCGGGAGATTGATATCGTCAACCACTACCATGAAATCCGTATTATACTCTCGGAGGATTTCCTGAATTGTGTCGCCACACTCATTCATCCAACAATTTGGCTTTATGAGCCTTACAACAACGCCTTCTACCTTAATCCGCGCTACTGTGTAGTGTTTTCTTCTCAGGAATCTCTTTGCGTAGTACTTTGCTAATCGCTCAACGAGTAAATACCCTGCATTGTGCCTTGTAAAACGATAACGAAGGCCTGGATTGCCAAGGCCAAAGATTATCATTTCTCGCCCTTGGGTGCCTCCTCGGTTTTCTTGCCTTCTTTTCTTTCCTTCCTCTCCTGTTCTTCTGCAACTCCTTCTTTGCCCTCTTCAACGACCCCTTCTTCGGCTGCAGCAACTTCTTCCTCGGTTGGTGGCTTGATCTCTGCCTCTACGGCACGCGGCACAAGAACCGAAACAACGGTGCTTTCTAGAGACAATTCAAAATCCAGGTTAGCTACCTTAAGGTCTTTCAAGTGGATCGTCTCACCCAGATCCAAGTTCGACACATCAACGTCAAGGTGTGAAGGCAGCACATCGGGCAAACACCTGACCACTACTTCGTGCAGGTGCATGTCCAGAATCCCGCCTTTTTCCACCCCGGGAGCATCTCCAACCGCATGGATAGGCACGGTTGCCCTTATCCTTTCATTCTTATGGATGTGTTGAAAATCTATATGCAGGAGTTCTTCGTTCAGTGGATTTTGCTGCAATGATTTAATGACACAGGGATAGCTTTTGCTGCCAACTTTCAGGTTGACAATAACTGTTTCCTGTTTTAGGGCATCCAATACCAGCCTAAATCTCTTCTGTTCAACATAGATCTGCTTCGTTTTTTCCTTATGCCCATAAAGCACGGCGGGAATCTTACCTTCTCTGCGTAAGCGTTTAACATCCCCCTTTTTCTCAGTCTCAAAAGTGGCCGCAGTCAAATCTATTTTCATGCTTGTACCTCCTTAAATAAAGAACTTATCGACTCAGAACGGTGAATTCTCATTATGGCTTTGCCCAATAAGTTAGCCACCGATAGGATTTTTAGCTTTTTTATTTGCTTCTCCGGCGCCAGTTCTATTGTATCGGTCACCACGAGTTCTTTGATACATGATTTGGTCACCCGTTCTGGTGCGTTGCGGGACAACAGCGGGTGTACGATGCAGGTATATACTTCTTTTGCTCCTTTGTCTTGAATTGATTCTGCCGCATCAACCATGGTTCCGCCGGTGTCAAGCATATCATCGTATATCAATGCTATTCTGTTTTTCACATCGCCGATAATATTAGCAACCATCGATTTGTTAGGTCCTGTTCTCCTTTTGTCCACTATGGCAATAGGGATTTCTTTACCAAGACGGCGGGCAAAAGCTCGTGCTCTCTTCACGCTGCCCGTATCCGGCGCAACAACGATTATCTTATCCACATCGTACTTCTGATAATAGTCAATGAATACCGGTGCCGCGTAGAGATGGTCTACCGGGATGTCAAAGTAACCCTGTATTTGTTCAGCATGGAGGTCCATGGTCAGTACTCTACTGGCTCCGCTTCTGGCGACTAAATCAGCAATCAGTTTTGCAGAAATCGGGACCCTCGGTTCATCTTTCCGATCTTGTCGTGCATACCCGAAATAAGGAATGACCGCCGTTACCCGGTCAGCCGATGCACGCTTTGCGGCGTCGAGAAATAACAGGAGTTCCAAAATATGTTCGGCTGGCGGCTGAGTTGACTGAATAATAAAAACATCCCTTCCTCTGATATTCTCTTCCAGCTTAATCTTCAACTCACCGTCGGCAAAACGCGTTATCGTCGACTTGCTGACCGAAACACCGATTGCTGCAGAAATTTTTGTTGCCAGGGCCTGCCCGGCACTACCCGCAAATAACTTTATATCTCTTTTCATCAAACCCCCTTACAAAATAGTCAAAGGTTTTTGGGTTGGGATGCTGGAAAGAAGACTCTGGAACTTATACCTTTCCACATCCCCGCTCCTATCTCCCATTCTCCGCCTCTCCGTTGCTCCCCATCTCTTCGTCTTTCTGTTTCCCTGTAGCCTGTATCCTGTGCCCTTATCTGGGGCGGGAGGAGTCGAACCTCCGCGTCAGGATCCAAAATCCTGTGTCCTGCCACTAGACGACGCCCCAATAAAGATAGTTGAGCGGCTACGGTTACGATGCCCGTATCGTCAAACGGTGAGCGGTTGCGGATTCGTCACAAAGACGAAATCTTGAATTCCAGCCCGGGGATGTAGCTAACGTTCACCGTGACCTTTTATTACGAAACGGGTTTCGTAACCGTCCAAACCTTAGACGTAACCTTGCTACAAAGTGTGCACCTCAAAGTACTGGGCACCGATTCCGTCCAGATATTTAATGACCCTTGCTCGTGTGGTCTCATCCACGACGGCAAAAATACTGGACCCGCTGCCTGACAACGAGACGAAGAATACTCCAGTACTCAGTAGGTTCATTTTGACATCCAGCAAATCTGGATGTCGATTGAAGACGACTTTCTCGAAATGGTTCTCGAGTTCGAATCCTTTTCTGATCTTCTTCTTCTTACCCTGGCTAATATTATCCACATCAGGCACCGGTGTCAATATTTTCCTGTCATACTCTTCATAGGCCCATTTAGTCGATATCGGGTACCCGGGGTAGTAAAGTACCAAATTCATATGGGGTAGCTTGAAGAATTTAAGCTCCTCGCCACGCCCTCGTGCATACGCTGCCCCGCCCTTGATGAAAAAGGGTACATCGGAACCAATCTCGGTTCCTAGTTCCATGAGTTCTTTATCACCTGTGTGCAAGCTGAAAAGCCGGGCCATTCCCTTTAAAACGGCCGCGGCATCTGATGAACCCCCCCCTAAGCCGGCACCGACCGGGATGTTTTTAATTAGCCTGATTCTGACCCCCTCCTTGATTCCGTATCTCCTTTTGAAGAGGTCGGCGGCCCGAAAGCACAGATTATCTTCCTGTATGACCTCTAGATTGGGGGCATCAACCACCAATCCTGAATCAATCTGCTCGAGGGTGAGCATATCCGAAAGATTGATCGTGGCCAGGGTTGTCTCTATGTTGTGAAACCCATCGTCTCGTTTGTTCAATATTTTGAGACCGATATTAATTTTTGCCCACGCCTTTATTGAAATCATTTCACGATCTCAATTTTTACTTTGACCACACCCTTCTTAATCATATCAATTTTCTTTGCGGCCGCGTACGAGAGGTCGATTAATCTGCCGGACACCCAGGGGCCACGGTCATTTACTCTGACGAGGACCGATTTCTTGTTTTGAAGGTTAGTAACCTTCAGCCGCGTTCCGAAGGGCAAATCACGGTGTGCGCAGGTGAGCTTCCACTGGTCAAAAACCTCACCAGAAGCCGTCTTCCTTCCATGAAAATCATCACCGTAATACGAGGCCATACCATACTCGGCAGACCCCGTCCCTGCTCCGAACAGGCAACAGCAAGTATAAAGACACAATACTATGGCCACTTGAGTTATTATATTGTGATTTGGATTTATGTCAACGGAATCTGATTTATTGCGGCTTTAAATATATGTCCTCAAGAACACCGTCCGGTGAAAAGATACGATGTTCGTTCTTGTGAATCACCTCGGACCGGCCGTCATTGTTGACCGTGAGGTATATTCTTGATTTCTTGCAGGAAAGACAGGACGGAAAAAGATAATCCCAATTTCTACCGGTTGTCAAATCATAAAAGTAAATATAATCCCATGGTTTCTCATGATAGGGGTTGCGCATATGAAACACAATATATTGATTGTTGGGCGAAACCTTGTAGCTCACGATGCGCTCCCAGTCTCCTTCTTTAACAATCTCAAGCTTTTTGTCATCTTTTACCACGTAAAGAGCTGGTTTCCTGTACTGGTGATCCCACGTTGTGACAATGAAAAGAGAATCGTGGATGTTGGATAGATCATATGCTATGTTTCGTCCGCCCCTACTCTTATCTTCAAGCAGCTTGTTCTTCTTCGCATCATAGAAAGCAATTGTCGAGCTTAAGAGACTTTCCGGGGCGGTTAGGCCATAGACGGCGGAATGTATAAGATAGATCGTGTTATCCGTTCCTACCTTGGCCTTTTCGGTAACTCGAATTGCCCCTTTATTTTCTACGATCCACGTTTGCATGACAACGGTATCGACATAAGAACTGTCTTCCGCGAAGAATAGGGTATCACCATTCTGAAGAACCAGCGTGCCAAGTAAGAATAGAATCATTATCCACAGATTATACACATTAAGCGGGATTATGTCAACAAGACAGGAAATTTTTTCCACCATGCAAATCTTGTGCCGATATTTTTCATTCACTTTTTACTTTTTTCTTGACTTCCCTTTTTTTTTGATTATACTTTACGCGCCTTTAGAGAATCTTTTCCTGCTTCTTTTTTTTTCTATATAATCGTCAAAATATAAGGAGAAATGTATGGGTTCCTTGTGGATAACGTTGTGGATTTCTGTGGATAATTTATAATGGCTGAACAGGCTAAAAAAACCTGGAATCAAATACTTCATTACCTTAAAGATCGAATAAACCCGCAATCTTTCACCACCTGGTTTGGAAGCAGTCACGGGGTGGAACTTAAGGATGATGTCTTGCTTGTCGAATTTCCGAATGGTTTTTTCATTGATTGGATCGAGGAGCATTATTATAGCATATTAGAAGAAGCCGTTAGTCATGCAAACGGGGAAAAACTCCGGCTTGCCTTCAAGGCAGTGAAGCAACAGGGCGACCGCCCGATACGGAAAAAGAAAAGGCTCATTCTTTCTCATGCTTCGACTAAACTTCAGGAAAGGTATACGTTTGAAACCTTTGTTGTTGGTAAGAGCAACGAGTTTGCCCATGCGGCAGCACTTGCCGTGGCCGAAGCACCGGGACAAGCGTATAACCCCCTGTTTCTATATGGGGGTGTTGGCTTGGGCAAGACCCATCTCATGCAGGCCATCGGGAATTTTGCGCATCGTCAGTATCGGCCGTTGAATGTTTACTATACGCAGGCCGAAAACATCATGACCGAGTTGATCGAAGCGATTCAGAAGAATCAGCAGCTGTCTTTTAAGAGGAAGTATCGTACCAGAGATTTACTGTTAATCGACGACATACAGTTTCTCTTCGGCAAGGAGAGATTACAGGAGGAGATTTTTCACACCTTCAACTATCTTTACACGCAGGGCAAACAAATCGTGATCAGCTCGGACCGCCCCCCGAAAGAGATTCCGACTATTGAGGAACGTCTTACCTCCCGGTTCCAGGGGGGGCTAGTAGTAGATCTCCAGCCTCCAGACCTGGAAACCCGTATCGCAATTCTGCAAAAAAAGGCGGAATTCGAGAATATAAGAATGCCGAGCAATGTTGCTTATTACATTGCCTCGCGCGTCAAGTCAAACATTCGTGAGTTAGAGGGTTGTCTAATCAGGTTGCTGGCAATGTCCTCGCTTTCTGGCGACGAGATTACCGAACAGCTCACCGAGTCGGTCCTTAAAGATTTACTTAACCATGGCGGACGGGTGACTAAAGAGATGATCTTGCGTAATGTTGTAGACGAGTTCGGCTTCACCGAGCATGAGCTGAGAGGTAAGCGCAGGACACAAAAGCTTGCTTTGGCTCGTCAGACTTCTATGTACCTCATCCGAACGCTTCTTAATCTCTCGCTGACCGAAATCGGTGAATTTTTTGGGGGCAAAGACCACACCACGGTAATGCATGCAATCGCAAAAGTAGAGAATCTTCAACGGTCTGACTTTGAATACAGCCAGAAACTCCAGGGGATAACCACAAGGATAAGCAGTGTATAAAGCGTGGAGTATTAACTGATGTTTTGGAATCGCACATTCAATGCACAGGAAAATCACAATAATTTCTGGATAGTTGTCGGGTTTTTGTTACCATTTATTGGGACTTTTGGCACTTTTCAACATTTCCACCTACACAACAACAACAACAGTATTTATAAATATATATTGTTGTTGTAATTATAAGGAGGCCTTATGGAATTCAAAATCGGAAAAAGCGCCTTGGAGAAAACGCTAAGTAGTGTCGTCAGAATCATTCCTCCCAAGAGTACCTATACGGTGTTACAGAATATTGTACTAGAAGCTAGAGAAAAAGAGCTCTCGATCGAGGCCACCGATTTAGATATCTTCATAAAGAAAGTAGTACCTGCGGTGGTTAAAGAAAGCGGCAAAGTACTAATTCCCGGAAAAAAAATTCTCGAAATTACACGCGAATCCAACACAGAAGAAATTGGTTTCAAATTAAAGGAATTAAACCTGCAGATTTCAGCTGGCAATGCTCACTTCAACATTCCATCGCTTGATTATCAGGAATTTCCCGAAGTACCAAAGTTCCCTGAGAAGAGATGGTTTGACCTTAAGGTCGGCGAAGTCCAGGAAATGGTAGATTCAACAATCTTTATGGTCGCGAAGGACATAAGTCGAAGACCAATGAACGGGGTTCTTATTCAGCTGAAGGAAAACGAGTTGAAATTCGTAACCACCGATGGCGCAAGACTGGCATTACACAAGAAGGAAAAAACCGAGAACCCGGGTGAGTTGATAGTAGCACCAAAGTTGTTTGATCTGATAAGCTTTGCAGACCCCGAAGCACAAGTGGAGATATTCTCTGAAGAAAGAATGATGGGAATAAAGTTTATGGAAACGACGATAATCGCCAGGCTCATTGAGGGACCATATCCGAATTATGAGGGAGTAATTCCTAAAACATTTGTCGGCAATTGCACAATCGAGAAGGACATATTGGACGGTGCGTTGAAACGAGTCTCTTTGGTGTCCAGCCCCCACATCAAAAACGTTAAGTTTGATTTCACCGCAGGCGGCATAACCCTGTCGGCTTCCTCGCCGGATATCGGTGAAGCAAAAGAAGAAATCCCGAGTATCTATGAAGGTGAAAACCTTGGCGTTTGGTTCAATGCAAACTACATTCTTGAAATTCTGCGCCATATAGACACGAGTGATGTCCTAATGCAGCTGACGTCGCAATCAACTGCGGCACTCTTAAACCCGAAGGCGCAGGATAATGTCCTTTACCTGTTGATGCCGTTAAGAATAGAAGGGTGGGAGTGATGAAAAGACAGGCAGTTCTCAGCATATTAATCGTCCCGGTTTTATTGTTAGGGCAGAACCTTGGGCTCGGCGTCATCATGGGTAGCCCTACCGGGTTATCTTTAAAGTACCTGTTTGCTAAACAATCGGCATTCGCAGCGCATGCCGGCTGGTCTTTTATCGGCGACAAGGGCATTCATCTGACCGGTGACTATCAGTACCTATTTCCGATGGTGATTGAAACGGCCGAGGGAGCGTCGATTAGCGATTTGACACCCTATATTGCAGCCGGGGGGCGCTTCCGCTTTAAAGAAGTTGCCGATGAAAATGAGTTTCATCTAGGCCTACGGATCGGTGGCGGTGTCGAGTATCTGATATCGAAATTCGGGTTTTTTCTTGAGCTGCTGCCAGTGGTTGACCTTATCCCGTCAACCGATTTTGACTTCGAATACGGAATAGGTTTTCTATTTTACTTTTAAGGCAAACATAGGTCTAATCTATCGATACCCATCAAGAGTATTGACAACTCAGCAAAAATGCATATAATGATAGGCTGTACATTTCTCATCCCTTGACAAGAGGGCTGAAAATGGTTATAATGTAAAGCACAGAGTAACATCTTTGTTGTTCTTTGAAAACTTATTTGGCGGAAGGTAACGGGTCCAAGTTACTAAGGGCGCATGGTGGATGCCTTGGTATCTGGAGGCGATGAAGGGCGTGGTAGGCTGCGCAAAGCGTCGGATAGGTGCGAACAACCTTTGACCCGACGATACCCGAATGGGGAAACCCACCCCGAAGAGATTCGGGGTATTCTGTCGCAAGACAGAAGGCTAACCAGGGGAAGTGAAACATCTCAGTACCCTGAGGAAGAGATATTCCGAAAGTAGCGGCGAGCGAAATCGGAGCAGCCCAAACCGACCTGCATGTTCAAGCGAGCAAGCCTTGTGCAGGCGGTGTAGTGGGTTTTAGTCGAACCTAATTTGCTCTGAGGGTTGTGAAGTTACAAAATCTTAGGATAGTTGAAAATCCCTGGAAAGGGACACCATAGATGGTGACAGTCCAGTAGACGAAATTCTAAGATCTTCATTGACTAAAGTCCCAAGTACTGCGAGATAGTTACTTCGTGGGAATCTGCCCAAACCACTGGGTAAGGCTAAATACTCCCAGATGACCGATAGTGAACAAGTACCGTGAGGGAAAGGTGAAAAGAACCCCTGGCGGGGAGTGAAATAGAACCTGAAACTATGCGTCTACAATCAGCAGGAATGTCGATCTCTTGGAAGCAATTCCGAGAGGCAATCGGTATGACTGCGTGCTTTTTGCATAATGAGCCGGCGAGTTACCCTAACCTGCAAGCCTAATTCCTCTACGAAAGTAGCGGAAGCACGCGCAGGGAAACCGAGTCTGAATAGGGCGACTAAGTAGGTTGGGATAATACCCGAAACCCGGTGAGCTACCCATGGTCAGGATGAAGTTTCGGTGACACGGAATGGAGGTCCGAACCGGTGGATGTTGAAATATCCTCGGATGAACTGTGGGTCGGAGTGAAAGGCTAATCAAACCGGGTAATAGCTGGTTCTCCCCGAAATGTCTCTAGGGACAGTCTTGGACGTTCAGTAGTAGTGGTAGAGCACTGAATAGAGGAGGACCCTTCGGGGTTCAAATCTAACCAAACTCCAAATGCTACTACTTAAAAAGTCCAGGAATGAGGCGGTGAGGGATAAGCTCCATCGCCAAAAGGGGAATAACCCAGATCGTCAGCTAAGGTCCCCAAGAATTGGTTAAGTGGAAAAGGATGTGAGGTGACTTAAACAACTGGGATGTTGGCTTAGAGGCAGCCACCATTTAAAGAGTGCGTAACAGCTCACCAGCCGAGTCGCTTTGCGCCTAAAATATATCGGGGCTCAAACCAATCACCGAAGCTGCGACTCTCTGCTTTTAGCAGAGGGGGTAGGGGAGCGTTCCATGCTAGGTTGAAGTCTCAACGTGAGTTGGGATCGACGAAATGGAAGTGATTATGCCGGCATAAGTAGCGATAATCTCGGTGAAAAACCGAGACACCGTAAGCCCAAGGGTTCCTGGGGAAGGTTAATCCGCCCAGGGTTAGTCGGTGCCTTAGCCGAGGCCGAAAGGCGTAGGTGATGGGAAAGCTGTTAATATTCAGCTACCATCTTAGTTTCGTTATGAACTATGGGGGGACGCTGATGGTAGAGGTGGGTCCTGTGTTGGAATACAGGATCTAAGCACATTGAGGGAGATTCCAGGCAAATCCAGAGTCTCTTAACCTTGATGTGTGATGGGGAGACCCAAAAGGTCATAAACCCACCTTGAGAATCAGCCGAGAAAAGCCTCTATGTCAGAAACTAAGGTGACCGTACCGGAAACGGACACACGTGGGCGAGGTGAATATCCTAAGGTGCTCGGGTGAACCCTCGTTAAGGAACTCGGCAATCTAACCCCGTACCCTCGGAAGAAGGGGTCCCCACCGCAAGGTGGGGCGCAGTGAAAGGGCTCTAGCGACTGTTTAACAAAAACACAGGTCTCTGCTAAGCCGCAAGGCGATGTATAGGGACTGACACCTGCCCGGTGCTAGAAGGTTAAGGAAGGGGGTCAATTCCGGAATAGACTCCGGTTTAGGCCGGAAGGCAGCTCTCGACCGAAGCCCTGGCAAACGGCGGCCGTAACTCTAACGGTCCTAAGGTGAATTTAATTGCCTGAACTCTGCTGTATGCGGGAAACTCCTAAGAGCCTCGAATACGAGATTATTTGTATTAATCCGTAAAAATGTCGAGGATTGGACAATCCGCAGGAAATCCCAAAATATCGGGAGATCCTCAGAGGCCAGACGCAGAGCATCTAGTTCCAAGGGGGTAGCATGATACTAAGTAACGAATGGATTTCCGGCTTTGTCGACGGTGAAGGATGTTTTTTTATTTCGGTTTTGAAGCATTCAGACACATCCGTTGGTTATCAGGTGCTTCCAGAATTCACTGTTGTACAACACGAACACGACAAACAGATTCTCTTTGCGCTTAAGGAATTCTTTAAATGCGGTGTTGTTCGAAGGAATCATGGTGATAGATGGTGTTACAGAGTACGAAAGCTCAGTAATCTGAATACACTATGCCTTTTCTTCGACAAACACAAATTGAAAACGAAAAAGCGAATCGACTTCATCCGGTTTCGACGCATAATCGATAAAATGAACAACGGTGAGCATCTAACTCCTGATGGTATTCGGAAGATAGTTGACATAGCCTTAAAAATGAATACCGGAAACCGTAACAGGCTATTCCAAATCAAAAAGGGCCTAGGGACTAAATGAAGATATGGTCCACACCATAATGAAAGTTGTGGGGAATGTGAGCGAAATTCCTTGGCGGGTAAGTTCCGTCCTGCACGAATGGTGTAACGACTAGAGCGCTGTCTCGACGAGGGGCCCGGCGAAATTGTAGTGGCGGTGAAGATGCCGCCTACCCGTGATAGGACAAAAAGACCCCGTGAACCTTTACTGTAGCTTGCTATTGGATTTTTGCTGAACATGTGTAGCATAGGTGGGAGGCTTTGAAATCCTGGCGTCAGCTGGGGTGGAGCCAACAGTGAAATACCACCCTTGTTTTGTCGAGAATTCTAACCTCGACCCTTGAATCAGGGCGAGGGACAGTGGCAGGTGGGCAGTTTGACTGGGGCGGTCGCCTCCTAAAATGTAACGGAGGCGCCCGAAGGTTCCCTCAGCCCGGTCGGTAATCGGGCATTGAGTGTAAGGGCATAAGGGAGCCTGACTGTGAGGCCGACAGGCCGAACAGAGCGGAAACGCGGGCTTAGTGATCTGGTGGTTCCGTGTGGAAGGGCCATCACTCAGCGGATAAAAGGTACTCCGGGGATAACAGGCTGATCGGGCTCGAGAGTTCATATCGACGGCCCGGTTTGGCACCTCGATGTCGGCTCACCGCATCCTGGGGCTGGACAAGGTCCCAAGGGTTGGTCTGTTCGCCCATTAAAGCGGTACGTGAGCTGGGTTCAGAACGTCGTGAGACAGTTCGGACTCTATCCATCACGGGCGTAGGAGACTTGAGA
>JBAUFP010000077.1:0-1824 GCA_049679205.1 bacterium
CACCTAGACGCAATCCATGAATGAACTCATGTACGGAAAAAGACAAAGCCTCCCCTTATTTAACAGGGCGGGCATCGTAACCCTTCACCCCTAACCATGACCAGTGTCTCGAAGAAACACATAGTAATCGGCACTGCCGGTCATATTGATCACGGCAAGAGTGCTCTGATAAAGGCACTGACCGGCGTTGACCCTGATCGCCTCAAGGAGGAAAAAGAACGGGGTATGACTACTGATCTCGGTTTCGTGTTCTACAGCAAGGACGTAACCATTATCGACGTACCAGGTCATGAGAAGTTCGTGCGACACATGGTTGCTGGAGCTTCCACAATAGATTTTGTTATGTTTGTCGTTGCTGCCGATGACGGGGTAATGCCACAGACCTCTGAGCATCTTGAAATTCTGAAACTGCTCGGTATCAAGAAAGGTGTTATAGTAATTACCAAAAAGGATTTGGTCGAAAAAGAAATGCTCGACATCGTAATCGAAAATGTGAAAAATGTCATGCTTGATTCTTTTCTCGAAGGAGCACCAATAATTACCGTATCAAATACCACCAAAGAGGGGATCGAAGATCTGCGGAAAATCCTGGACGAGTTGATAAGTCATACAGAATCGAAGGCTGACCGTGGCATTTTTCGCATGCCCATTGACCGGCGTTTCGTTATTAAAGGTTTTGGAACAGTAGTAGCTGGGACCGTGCTTTCCGGTAAAATAGAAGTCGGAGACAGCCTGGAACTGCTGCCCGAGAAAAAGAGCGTGAAGGTCCGCGGTATCGAGGTTCACAATAACAAAGTCAATGAAGTCGGTACGGGCTTCCGTGTAGCGATCAACCTGGTCGGTGCAGAGAAGGATGAAATTGACCGGGGTGATGTCTTAGCACAGCCCGGTTTCTTTGAGCCGTCTGAGTACTTAAACGCCTCTTTGCATCTTCTGAAATCTGCTGGCAAACCACTCAAGAATTTCACACGGTTGAGAATTCATCTAGGTACAAAAGAGATTTTCGGCAGAGTCGTATTCCTGGATAAGAAAGCACTCGAATCAGGCGGAAAGGCAATAGTGCAGTTTCGCCTCGAGTCGCCAGCTGTTTGTAACATTAATGATAACTATGTGATACGCACGTATTCACCCCAGGTTACGATAGGCGGTGGGGTCATCATTGAACCGAGAGCAACCAAGGCAAAAGGCTTTGACGAAGAACTTATCAGTCACTTGCAGCGTATGGAAGTAGGTGAACCGATTGTCATTATCGAAGAAGACCTACTATCGAATTTTGATCTGCCCAGGAAGATCGAAGAAATCGCACACGATGTGAATCTACCCCTTGACGAGGTAAAAAGCTTGATACAGGCTCTAAATCAAGAAGGAAAGGTAATACTGCTCGATGAAAAACGTGGATTGTATTATCATCATAAAAATTACGAACGACTCCGAGAAGGAATAGCCGAAAAACTAAAAACGTACCACAAGAGTAACCCGACCGGCGTCGGCATGCCCTCACTTGAACTACTAAAGAATATCAGCCGAAGTCTTGATAAGATCCTACTGGACCGTACCCTGGCAAAGATGGCCGAAGACGAAATAGTGCGCGTGACCCCGGATGGTAAAATCAACCTCTTTGAGCATAAGGTCGTGGTCGACAAAGACCTGGATGCCACCATGAGAAAGCTAGAGAAGTTGTTTCTTGATTCTGGATTCAAGCCTCCTGACTACAAGTCAGTTCTCGCACAAAATATCGGACCTGAGCCAATCGTGAAGAAAGCACACCGTTACATGCTTGATACGGGAATGTTAATAAATGCCGGCGAAGGAGTAGTGATACAC
>JBAUFP010000078.1:0-1847 GCA_049679205.1 bacterium
ATACTGAATTACTCAAACCCATCACCGACGGTCGAACCAGGGTGGTGTATGGTTCAAGGATTCTGGGTAATGGCGAATTTCTGAAGATGAGTTATTTCGCCAACCGGGTGCTTACTCTGCTTACAAACCTGCTTTTTCACAGCTGTTTGACCGACATGGAAACCTGCTATAAACTGCTCCCGACCGGCTTGCTGCGCAGTATGCACTTGATTTCTTCGAGATTCGAAATCGAGACCGAGATAACCTGTAAATTGCTCCGGCGAGGCGAGATGATAACTGAAATCCCGATTCAATACCGAGGTAGGAAAAAAGGTAAGAAGATCAATGCCGGGGATGGTATTCAGGCAGCCTGGAATCTTCTGAAGTGGAAGTGTTTCAAATAAACCGGTCCTAGTGTCATGAAAGTACTCTTTGTTGCCACTGCATACCCACGCTTCAAGGGTGATGTCATCACGCCCTGGTTGGTTGAGCTGATAATGAAACTGAGACAAGAGGGGATAGATGTTTCGGTTTTCACCTCATCTTATAGGGGATTGCGTACCCATGTCTTGGATGGTGTTAAGGTCTACCGATTCCGCTATTGCTTAAAGAGATTTGAGCGATTCACCCACGAAGAGACCGCCGTCGACAGGGTCACGCGGGGTATCAGTAACGTCGTTCTATCTATGCTCTATCTTGTATTTGGGGCCTGGGCCATGATCCGGTTGAGCAAGCATGAGCGTTTCGATGTTATCCACACACACTGGCCTTTCCCCCATGTCATATTCGGCATCCTGGGTAAAAAGGTGGGTCATGCCCGTCTGTTCAATTCTTTTTATGGAGTCGAGATTCGGTGGCTTAAGAAGAAGTTTCCCTTTATGCTCAAGCCGTTCTCGGTCCTGATGAGTAAATCAGATGTGGTGACTGCAATATCCACCCATACCGCAAATGAATTGAATGGAATCGCAGAAATGCCGATCGAAATAATACCCTTCAGCGCCGCCATGGCCGAAAGGCACGGACGGACCACCGAGAAGAATGACATCATCTTTGTCGGGAGACTGGTGGAAAGAAAAGGGGTTAAATATCTGATCGAGGCGTTTAGTCGGGTTGCGGGATCAATTTCCCATCGTCTGGTCATAGTTGGCGATGGACCCGAACGTGCTCAGCTCGAGGCAAAGGTCATCAGATTAGGGATCGAGAATCGAGTTAGGTTTACTGGCACGATAACCGATGATGAGTTGAAACAGTACTATCAATCCTGTAGTTTCTTTGTTCTCCCTGCAGTCTATGATAAGAAAGGTGATACCGAGGGCCTCGGTGTTGTATTACTCGAAGCGATGTCTTATAAAAAGGCAGTTATCGCATCAAACGTAGGCGGTATCACGGACATTGTTGTCGATCACGAGAATGGATTACTCGTACCCCCTGCTGATGCTGTAGCTCTTGCCCAGGCGATAGAGAAAATGGCAAGAAGTCGACAATTGCGCAAGACCCTGGGGCACGCGGCGCGGAAAACAGTTGACGAGAAATTCAATTGGGATAAAATTGTTAGAAGATTAATAGCATTATATCAGGATCAAAATGGGTGAAAACGAAAATTACAGCACAGATGATTTGTTAGCTGATGAAGGCCGGCAAGAAGCTAGTGCCCGGGCAATTATTGAGGCATTGATGATTGCCACCACGGAACCTTTGCCGCTCCAGAACATTGCGGAAATCGCCGGTGTTCCTGAATCGGTTGTCAAGGCGGTGATCGATGAGTTAAACCTGGAGTACAGGGAAAGCGCGCGGGCCTTTGAGATCAAAGAAATCGCCGGAGGGTTTCAAATATATACCCTGCCCAAATATGCCGAATGGGTTGGCGC
>JBAUFP010000079.1:0-6457 GCA_049679205.1 bacterium
TAAGATATAAGATGAAGAAATACAACATCACAAAACACAAGTAAGTTAATTCTCAGTAATTCCTAAAGTATTAGAAAATCATACCGGAACACAGAGACGGACTTGCATAACTGCCAAATATAGATATAATTACCTTCAATGCATTACCAAGAAGTCAATAATGCAATAACCGAAAAAATAAGGGCGCTAGTCGGCCCGGAAAACTTAATTCTAGAACCGGAGGCCTTGGAGAACTATTCGCACGACGAAACACCGCTCTATAAAGCCATGCCCGAAGTAGTAGTAAAAGCGACATCGACCGACCACGTTTCTCAAATCATGCGTTTGGCCGATACGTATCACATACCGGTCACGCCACGCGGCGGCGGAACATGCCTGTCGGCCGGCGCCGTGCCGATTCACGGCGGCATCGTGCTATCTTTGGAGAAAATGAACCGAATAAAGGAAATCGATAAGGGCAACATGATGGTCGTGGTGGAAACCGGCATCATCACTGAACAATTGGGCAAGGAACTGGCAAAACACGACCTGTTCTTTCCCCCGGATCCGGTGAGTTTGGATTCGTGCACGATCGGCGGCAACATTGCCGAGTGCGCTGGCGGCCCCAGAGCAATGAAATATGGCGTCACAGGTAATTATGTCACCGGTATCGTGGCCGTGTTTCCCGACGGTACAGTATCAAGAATGGGTGGAAAATTACTCAAGAATGTCACGGGCTATGACCTCATAAATTTGATCATCGGTTCCGAAGGCACCCTTGCCATTGTCACCGAGGCGATAGTAAAGGTTCTGCCTTTACCCAAAGTCGTAGTTGATCTGCTAATTCCCTTTGTATGTGTAGCAGATGCCACGAATTTCGCGGTTGAGATATTACAGAGTGGGATGATACCCGCCGCGATCGAATTCATGGATGGTGACGTGGTGCGAATGGTATCGAAATATCTGAAGAGAAAAATCCCCTACATGGAAGCGAATGCCCACACTATCGTGGAAATAGATGGCGACGAAAAAGAAAAAGTAAGACAAGCATATGAAGCGATTGGCGACATCGCGCTTAAACGAGGCGCCCTCGACGTGCTGGTTGGCGAAAGCGTTAGGGACCGGGAAAAGCTCTGGGAACCGCGCAAGAAAATCGGCGACGCACTTAAAGAGTTAACACAAAATGTGACACGAGAAGACCTCGTCGTCCCCAAAAAGCAAATACCATCACTGATAAGTAAACTGAAGAATCTCGTCGAGAAATACTACGCGAACCTTTACGCTTTTGGTCATTTGGGTGACGGAAACATTCATGCCGATGTCAGTATCGACAAAACAAATGACATATCGACTTCTGAGATCGATAAAATGCGTCGTGAGATATACGAGATAACTATATCACTGGGCGGCACGATAACTGCAGAACACGGTGTTGGACTCTCAAAAATTCCCTACCTTGCACTTGCGTTGGATGCGAAACAGATTGAGTTAATGAGAAAAATCAAGGACGTCTTTGACCCCAAGAATATCCTAAATCCAGGGAAAATATTTCCAAACTCATGAGTTTGGTCGATTTCAGTGATAGATAAGAATAGGGCAATTGAGGGCAACTCAAGGCAATTGAAGGCCCTGAAGAATGGGACACTGAATTTTACAGCCAAATCAAAGATTTGGATAGAATGCGTGAAGACAAGGCAGCTAATGACAAATCTGGGTTTATTGCGAATACGATCTACGAATCACGATTACGATTCTCATCCAGCATCCCGACCCCAACCCATCGACCATCTTTGTCAAGCATCTTAGCCCCAACCCCTATACTATCTTTTAAAGAGGAGAAGAATGAATTTATTGAACTTAGACAAACTTCCAGGACAGGATTCAATGCTAATCTTTCATGCACTGGCGAGATTAGGATACGAAGGACTTGTCATTGTATCACCGAACCAGCCGCTCGCCAGCATCGGCTACTTTCAGGACGCAGAAAAGGAGATCGACCTGGATTACTGCCGGAAAAACAACATATCGATCATGCGCCGCGAGGTTGGCGGGGGTGCAACGTATCTAGATGAAAACCAGATATTCTATCAGGTCATATGGGATTCAAAAAATCCCAAGTTTCCTCGCAAGATAAAGGAAATCTTTGAGTACCTCTCGGAACCACCCTGCGAGACCTACCGGAAGTTTGGTATCAAAGCGTCATTCCGTGCAGAAAACGATATTGTAACTGACAAGGGTCAAAAAATCGCCGGTGAAGGCGGGGGCGATATTGGAAATTCCATGGTTTTTGTCGGAGGAATCTTAATGGATTTCGATTATCGCACCATGAGCCGAGTACTGAAGGTACCGGATGAGAAATTTCGCGACAAGATACACAAAAGCATGGAAGCGAATCTAACAACAATGAAACGTGAGTTGGGATTTGTCCCGCCCAGAATTGAAATCAAAAAAGTGCTCACTGAGAATTTTGAGACAATTCTGGGACCCTTAGAGCGGATAGACATTGATGATCAGACAATCAACAAAATAAAGGAAATTGAAAAATGGTTTATGTCAGAAGAGTTCCTGCATAAAAAGACACCACGTATCCCACAGGGCGTCAAAATCAAGGAAGGCATTGAAATCCTCTATGGCCTATACAAGGCAAAAGGTGGTTTGATAAGAACGGCAGAGGAAATAGAAAATAAGAAGAAAATCAAAGACATTACCGTATCTGGTGACTTCAACCTCTTCCCAAAAGATGCCCTCTCCGAGGTGGAGAAAGACTTGAAAAATAAAGACTTTTTACCAGAGGCCATTGAAAAAGAAGTGACGAAAACATATAAGCGCAAGAAAATCGAAGCCCCGGGGGTTGAGCCCGAAGATATTGCTAGAACAATTACCGAAGCCAAATAGAATGCAGTCATTAGGTGATTGAGTCACTGCGTCAATAAGTCACTTTGTCATTGAGTCATTCGCTATTAGGCATTACAGTGATTGACAGAACGGCATTTATGCGTATAATCACTACTATCGAATCTGAATGAGTCGGGATAGGAAAATATAGAGTGCATTGGCATAGGAGGTTCACAAGCACTCCCCTCATTCTTAACAAATAAAAAAAACTAAATTTGATGGCCTTAGATGCATTAGGTATTACAGGAGATACATAGTCATGATTGATTTGAAAAATAGTGATCCGAACCTTAAGTGGGAAATCATAAAAAAAGAAGGCGGCGAAGGATTACTCAAATGTTTTGGTTGCAGCGATTGTGCTGCCAGCTGCCCGGTCAGATATTTCGATGAACGATATAATCCAAGAAAAATAATCCGCCTCACGCTTTTGGGTATGAGAGATATGGTGCTTTCCTCACCTTTTCTCTGGTTCTGCGCACATTGCCATGCATGCACGGAACGGTGTCCCCAAGGAATAAGAGTGGCGGAAGTGATCAACGCAATCAAGAATTACGCAGTTGAACAAGGATATTGTCCAGAGGGCTACAAGATGCAACTCGATCTGCTACTTAAGATGGGTCGCCTCTATGAGGTTGAAGACTTTGATCTTAAGAAACGCCAGCGCCTGGGCCTTCCTCCGATCGACAAAACAATACCAGATGTCGCTAAGATCCTGGAACACACAGATATCCTGAAGGTGCTGAAGAAATGAACAAATACGCTCTCTTCCTAGGCTGCACCGTACCGGTCCGAGCCCAGCATTACGAACTGAGCGCCCGCAATGTTGCCAAAGAATTGGGTATTGACCTGGTAGACATGCCAAGCGCATCGTGCTGTGGTTTCCCCTTGAAAGCGGTCGATGCAGAAACCTCGCTGTTGATTGCGGCGCGCAACGTGGCTCTTGCCAGCCAGATGAAACTGGATGTCGTTACACTATGTAATTCATGCACGGCTATGCTGTCTGATGCCCAGGTTCAACTCACTCATAAAGAATTCCACAACAAATTCAAACAAGTGGGTTTTTCTTACCCGCAAGAAGTTAAGGTTAGACACTTCGTCAGAATGCTGTACGAGGATATCGGCATTGAAAACATCAAGAAACACGTTAAGAAACCCCTTAACCCGCTCAGGATAATGCCCCACTACGGGTGTCATTACATGCGCCCGTCACACCTATACGGCTTTGACAATACCGAAGTCCCTCATACCCTGGATGAACTGGTGCGGGTAACAGGTGCCGATTCTCTGGAATATGCAGACAAGAAGATGTGCTGCGGAGGTTCAGTTCTGGGCATCGATGAAGATCTGGCGGTCACAATGTCAAACCACAAATTGACAATGGCTAAGGAACAAAAGGCCGATGCATTGGTATCAATATGTCCATTTTGCACAGTGATGTACGAGGACAACCAGCGCAAAGCCGAGGCAAAATTCAACAAGCAATACGGTATTCCCGTACTCTACTATCCTCAACTTCTTGGACTAAGTTTTGGTTTTGATGGAAATGCCGTCGGTTTAAGATTTAACCGGATAAAACCGGACGCACTACTCGGGAAAATAGCAGGATGAACCACGGAGGAATCGCATGAGAGTACTGATATGCAACTGCCATGGTCTTATAAAGTTACCAGCACTTGACCTCGGCGCAGAGGTAGAGGTTGAGCATTTCGATAATCTGTGCAAAATTAAACCCCCGATTGATACTGACGAACAAGTAGTTATCGCTGGCTGCAGCCCGAATCTGCTCGAAGGCATATTCCCAAATATCAACGCGGAATTCGTCAATCTACTGGAACACATCACGCTAATCAACCATCCGGCGGAAAAAGCAAAACAGCTGATCCATGCCGCAGTACAGAAATCAAAGCAAACAAAGCCGGTTAAAACCAAAACATTCGATATCAAGACTAAAAGAGCGCTTGTCATTGGCGGCGGCGTCGCCGGAATAGAAGTTGCTGCACAACTGGCCAAGAACGGCGTGCCAGTAACGCTCGTCGAAAAGATGCCGTTCATTGGAGGAACAGTTGCCAAACTCGACCGGTTATATCCCGAAGGCACTCCCTACAGTCACACGTTGATGCCCTTGATCAATCAGCTGCAAATCCAGGATAATATTGTTCGACTCTTCAACACCGAAATAACTGATGTCAAAGGCCGCGTCGGTGATTACAGGATTAGTCTGAAGACGAGCCCGCGCGGTGTGCTTGAGTGCATCAACTGCGGAAAGTGTGTCGATGTATGCCCGGTTGAAGTCAATGATGCGGGGAAGAAACGCAAGGCGATCTATTACATGCCCACGTATCCTGACATGTATGCAATTGATTTTGAGGCCTGTACGCAATGCGGCGAATGCGTTAAGATATGCCCGGGTAAGATAGATCTTAACGAGAAAACGAAGGAACAAGAAATCGAAGCCGGCACCATTATCGTGGCCACTGGTCTCTCCTGGTATGACGTCAGTAAAGTGGAAGAATATGGTTACGCCCGTCTGGAAGGTGTTATGAAGACCCTTGAATTCGAACGCGCTATTGCCTCGGGAACACTACGCCCAAAGAAAGTCGCTATCATTTATTGTGCAGGCTCCCGTGACTCTAACCATCTACCCTATTGCTCGAAGATCTGCTGCCTTCTCGGCCTGAAAGAAGCAAAACTGCTCACAGACCGCTTCCCCGACGCAGAGGTATACGTAATAGCAATGGATATGAGGAGTTATGGCACACTCGAATATCTATACAACACACTTCGCGAGAAAGGCGTATCTTTTATCAAGGGCAAGCCGTCAGAAGTATTTAGACGAGATGGAAGATTGGTCGTCAGAACCGAAGACCTATATACCAATGAGCTGCTAGAGATCGAGGTTGATAATGTTGTTTTGAGTTCCGGCTTCGTGGCTGACACGGCGACCTTCGACAAGTTGAAGATAAAATTGAACGGAGATTTCCCGGTGCTCTTCGAGAATGCGAGTTTAGGTAATACCGAACTCCCTCGAGGCATTTTCACAGCCGGTGCGGCAACGTTTCCGAGCGGGGTAGCCGAAACCCTCATCGACGCCCGCAAGGCAGCCTACTCTGTTCTCAACCTCTTAAGGCAAGAAAAGATGAAAACCAAATTCCCGCAAGCCGTTGTCGATGAGGACCAGTGTAGTATTTGCCGCATGTGTATCGGAACCTGCCCGTACGGAGCAATCTCGATCGTTGAAGAGAAAATCAAGATCAATGAAGAGTTATGTATGGGATGTGGGATTTGCGCAATTACCTGCCCCTCCTACGCCAGTCAACTCGAGGGATGGAATAATGCCGGACTACATGAGCAAATTCGCAGCATGATAAAGAAAGACGATTTACTGGCAATTCTCTGCAAGTGGTCGGCATATAATGCCACTGAGCGAGCCGCCTATGATAAACTGAACTACCCGGAAAACGTTAAAATCATCCGTGTTCCCTGCTCTGGAGCAGTCGACCCATCACATGTCATGCTTGCATTGCACATGGGCGCCCGGGGTGTTCTTATTGGCGGCTGCTACCCAAATGGCTGTCACTACGCC
>JBAUFP010000080.1:0-2441 GCA_049679205.1 bacterium
AATCAACACTGCCTTTGCTCTCGGGGAGCAGGATCGCCTGCCTGGTGGAGGCCCTGCATTGGCCGTGAAGACAGTCGAAAAGCTCCTTGGCGTGCCCATCCAATATTACGTCCAGATTGACTTTGGCGCCTTTGTGCGCATGATTGATGAAATTGGCGGAATTGAGATCAACGTTCCAGAACAAATTAGAGTCGATCCGATTGGGCCACACAACACGGTTGTGTTGGAACCTGGAGATCAGGTCCTTTCTGGAGATGTGACTTTGGCTTATGCCCGCGCACGGCATACCGAGGGAGGTGACTTCGACCGCGCCCGCCGTCAGCAGCAAGTGGCAATGGCTATACGCGATCAGGTACTTAACCCCGGTATGATTCCGACCCTAGTCGGAAAGGTTCCCATCCTCTACCAGGAGTTGGCTTCTGGCATCCGTACCAACCTTTCGTTGGATCAGATGATCTCGCTTGGGTTAATGGCTTTGCAGATATCGACTGATGACATCCGCCGGGCGGTGATCGGTCCGCCGGTGATGGTGACGCTGGAAACGGTCCACTATGGTGGCGAGGAAGCACAAGTGCTCAAACCGGTGCCGAATCAAATCCGGATCCTGCGTGACGAGATCTTTACTGCAACCGGTGCGATCGGTCCCTCGATCACATATGATGATGAAGCCACCGCGGCGAAGGAGGAAAATGCGCGCTTGGCGGTGCTCAACGGCGCCTGGGAGGAAGGTCTAGCTGGCCGGACAGCCGAGCTTCTGCAAGCACTGGGCTTTAACGTAACCCAGGTTTCGAATGCTGATCGCATGGATTACCCTACCACCCGGGTGGTGGACTACACCGGGAATCCCTACACAACGCAGTACCTTAAGCTATTGATGGATCTAACGCAGAGCCAAATACTCTACCAGTCGAATCCCGAAGCTGAGATTGATGTCGCCTTGATCGTCGGTTACGATTGGCCCATGCTTCTACCCAAGCTGGGAGTGAGTGGAGACTGAAGCGACGACTTACTACCTCTACCCTGCGCCATAATCAAATCAGACGGGGATGAACAGACCGAGCAGACCAACAATTAAACCCAGGAAAATCCCGACCAGTATGTCAGAAAGGTAATGCAAGCCCATTGCCACGCGAGCGAGTGAGACAAGCGGGGCCCAGATAACGAGTAGAACCCCCAACCAGGGTGGTCCCCAAGCTATAGTCAAAGTCGCCAGCAGCGCGGCACGGGCGGCGTGTCCGGAAGGGAAAGAGTGCGGGTCGGTGCTACGGTAAATCACACCCCACTCGCCTTCAGGCCTTTGGCGGCGAAAGGTGAACTTGATGATCATGACCAGAAGCCCTAAGGCGAGGATCATCCCCAGCAGGCGCAGCGACCAGGCTTTCCATTGAGTATTCCCCCACCACCAGGTTAGAGCTAATCCCGCAATCCAAAACCACGAATCACCTGTATGAGCCAGAATGGCAGCCAGGGTTCTCAATCGTCCCGGTTGATCGGCGATACACAGCCGTGCAGACCAATGGGCGTCCATTTCAAGTAAAGCTTGTCGGTTCACGGAATGGGTGTGCCTCTGTTGGTTAGGTCTTGGCGTACGAGTTCAAGTTGGTGAGGCTTATCGACGTCCATGGCGAGTTCGGCGTAGGGGGAGAGGCACGCCCGACCCTTCACGCCTATCCGCTCACATGCCCGGTGTTCTGCATCTTTAAGGCTCAGCCTGCCTAATAGCAGAAGCAACAGGAGGTCAATACCCAACATTGCACACTGTTTAAGTGCATTTTTACGAGCTGCGATGAGCCGTCTATAGAGCTGTTCTTTTTCGATCAAAGCTACCCGTATGACGTTCAAGTCCCCACCGCACAATTCATAGTCTTTAAGTCTAATATAAGAGCGATTGGCGCCAGGGAAGCGGGTTTCCATTGTCTTACGATCTACAACCGCGTAATCGATGTCGCATTCATGCTCCAGGCTCTTGTGCACTCTCCAATCCACAATTTCGGGCGTGATGGTGGGGATGTCGGAGGAGGCAACTATAACACGATTGGCAGACGGGTTACGCTGGTTGTTGTGCCGCAGACCAGCTTTGATATTGTCCAGCATGTGTCCCTGGTCTGATAGAAAGTGGGACGGCTTGGCGCAGGTCAAGCCGCAATCTTGGTCCAGTCCGACTACGAGCACATGATCGATGCTAATTGCCCGACCTAATGCGTTAAGGACCCATTGAACCATCGGCGCGCCAGCTATATCGACTAAAGCCTTGGATTGGCCTTGGGTGTAGTTGTAGAGAGGATCTTCAGGGCCTGGTATGCCACCGGCTAGGACAACTGCGTCCATGCTGTCACTCCTTTAGGCATCAGGCAAGGTGTGGGTCGGATGAAGTTGTGCAGGGGCATTATGGCACCAAGGCGAATAATATTTTCATGGTTCCTGCAAATTGATTGTTGGTT
>JBAUFP010000081.1:0-14758 GCA_049679205.1 bacterium
TCCCGAATTCGCGTGCGTGCACGGCCTTGCCTCCGGCACTGATGAGCGAGCCGTCACTTGAAATATCAACCGAAAAGATCGAACCCGGTTCATCGATATCATCAAGCAGCTGGAAAATAGGGGTCGAGGAGTTCCGGTCAAAGACGGTTAAGACATCACCGTAAGTTGCATTCAACTGTCCCCATGATGCGGCCACGGCTATTGAACCGTCTTCACTCAGAGCGCAAGAGGCGATATAATCGCCATATTGAGCGTATTCCCAGAGCGGTATTGCCGAGGAGGAATCATAGAGTAATACTTTCCCGGTATTGCTCGGACTGTATTGATAGGTCCCGGCCATGATGGTTGACCCGTCGTCGGAAATCGCAACCGCGGTTACCCACGGATGGCCAGTAGGGTGCTGCCACACCAGGTCATAATTGCTTCCATTCCATCGGTAAAGATAGGTTCTCGCATTGAAATCACCTTTGACAAGATAGACGCCGTCATCCGATATCCTGGCGACGGTCTGACCATATTGCGGTATTGAATCGCGCCTTGAGCCATCAGCGTTGAAGACGTATATCACGTTGTAGGTCGAGACGCAAAATACCGAGCCATCCCCGGTCATATCAAGGCCGTAAATGCCCGTATTCGGGTCGAAACTAATAGTACGTATTGTGTCGCCAGTATTGCTCAGCACGAAGATTCTGCCATCGGTGTCTTGTCGTGCAAGGGCCGCGTGTACAGTGCCGTCACCGGCAACACAGATTGTGGGCCCATGGGAACTGGATGAGAAACTAAATCCGGGGGGAAGACTGTATACCCAGTTCGGGGTTGCACTCAGCGGACTAAAACTGTAGCACGGCTCGCCTTGAGCAGTGACTGCGATATCGTCTCCGTAGGTCGAGACATCGACGGAGATATACCATTCCGCACTCGGCATTGGATAATTCCAGGTCGGTATTCCCGTGCCCATTGTTTCGTACAGACTTGTCCTTTCGTTGTTCAGATACCAACCAGCTTGTAGCCACGTCCCGTCGCCGGAGATCGCGGTGTGCTGTGCGATTGCATTCTGGTGATTACGGTCAACCCACAGGATTTCGGCACGGTAATTATCATAGAAATGGGTTCCCGTTTGAACATTGGAATCGCCCGATGGCGTGGTGATGAATCGTGTGCCCGCAGAACCCGTTTCGATTTCGACACCGGGTAGTCCTTCTTGTTTCATGGTGCCGGCAAATAAAACGGTTACTGAGATCAAAAGAACTAACAAGTATTTCATCTTTTCCTCCCCTGAGAGTATAATCACTATCTTTGTCCAGTCAATCTTGATTTCACCTCCTCGGCTCGTATAATATGATGTGCTGATTATATTGTTTCTTGTGAGCCATTCGTTTGACGCATATCTCGATTCGAGCCTTGCATTCATCGGCCTCACTGAAAATGATCTGGTGTTACGCAACGATTACTCGATTCGTGATCCTTATCGCTTTCCGGTTATTGATTCCTTATTGCTGGACCCCATGAAATCAATTGACTTCGCTTTCGACATGGATCGAGATTTCTGGACCGGTTCCCACAAGCATATGCTCGAGCCGGTAGTCCGGTTCTATGGATTCGATATCAAATCGCGGCCTGGTCCGTTGATTGAGCGCCTCAGTGAATGCCACGTTAAGATACAAAACGCTCTCGCTCATGAAGGAAGTGAGCTTGGGGGTGTTTTGGAAAGGCTTATCGTCTTTGCACCCGAACCCACGGCTTCAATAGAGGAAGAGAAGACATATGAGAGGGAATACGATTCCCTGGTCAGTTATCTCGGCGAGCACGGTGACCGGATTGATTACCGAAGTATGTTTGTGGCAGCACTGACCGTACTTTGCACTTTGGATGATTTTTCAATCAGTAATATTGGACTGCCGGGTGCTGAGATGGACCTGCGTATGCCGGGTATTCAGTCAAGTGTACAAGGCGTGACCGGTGCTTTGGTATACTACAATGAATTTGATTTCGGCAGGGTCGTTATCGGTGATTCGGGCATCAATGTCTACGAAGGTGATTTCTCGGTCATCATTGATCTGGGCGGTGACGATGTCTACTATTTTGCCGAACAGAAGAGCTGCCTTCGTCTCATCATCGATGAGGCTGGTAATGATATGTACCAGGGCGGTGACTATAGTATTGCCTGTGGTAGATTCGGGGTTTCGGTTCTCATTGATAATGATGGTGATGATACGTATGAAGCGCAAAGCTTCTCGCTTGGCGCCGGAGTTTTCGGAGTCGGCATCTTGATCGACCGCGAGGGCGATGACCGGTATCATGGTGACACATTTACCCAGGGTGCGGGCGGGTTCGGGATAGGTATTCTTAGGGACGAAGCAGGTAATGATACATACGAGGGTGCGCTCTACGCACAAGGATTTGCGACGACATACGGTATTGGTATCCTGGGTGATGGCGGGGGGAATGACCAGTATCTCATAAAGGAGAAGTACCTGGACGAAATACGATACCTTGATCATTATCTTTCGATGTCCCAGGGTTTCAGTATTGGGTTCCGTCCAGATCTCTCGGCCGGGATTGGATTGTTGCTCGAAAGGAGCGGTAATGACCAGTATGTCGGCGATATTTTCGGCCAGGGCGCGAGCTACTGGTATGGCATCGGAGCGATTGTCGAAAAAGCCGGGAATGACAACTACATTGCCTATCAATATGCGCAGGGTTCAGGTACCCATGTCGCGCTGGGTTTGTTGATCGATGAAACAGGTGATGACAACTACGTTGCGAAAGGTGTTTCCCAAGGTTGCGGCCATGATCTGTCTTTGGGCCTGCTGCTCGATCAGGGCGGCAGTGATACCTATGCTGCTTTTGATCTGAGCCAGGGTGCGGGTAGTGCTAATGGTATTGGTGTGCTTATTGATGAACTAGGTGATGATACTTATGCGGTAAAAAGGCAGCATAACACACAGGGATACGGCGATTTTCGGAGGGAATACGGTAGTATTGGGGTGCTCTTAGATCTATCCGGTGATGACAGCTACACTTCGGGCGAAGACCGGGACTTTTGGCAGAGGGGGAGGTATGGTATTGGCATCGATTGGTATTGAACAGTTGCGTAAAGGTTGGTGATGGCATGATACTGTTATTCTTCTTGCTCTATGATGTTGATGTCGACCTTGAACAGCTTTATAACAAGGCGACAACCCGATTAGTGAGCTTCCAGGCGGTCAAGGATTCGGTAATGCAAGAATTCGTGGCGTTAGGTGAGAACCCTCTGACTTCAGATACTACAATAGTCTTTTTGATATCGAAATTCGATACGAAGTCATCGGTCGAACGCCATACCTTGAAAAATATTCTGAAGGAAATCGGTATCCCCGCAATAAGTTTGATTGTGAGTGAGTTGGACTATCGGGGGAGCGATGGAGAGGCACGCAGCCTCAAGCAATCGTTATGGGTTCTGGGCGAAATCGGCAGTGCTCAAATTGTCGATCCGGTCGCACGCTTCATTAAGGATGAGGTTTGGTCAGTGCGGTCCGGGGCCTATACTGCCTTGGGTAAATCGGAATCGTATGAGGCGATGAGGCATTTGTTGCAGGGGCTGAGTGATACCGTGTCCATAGTCAGAAAATCTGCCTTTCACGCGCTTAGTGTACTCGCCACGGAGCGAGAACTCCCGTACTTGCTACGGGGCTTGACTGACGACTTCTATGGGGTGCGCTATGCAGCTTTATCCGGAATCCGCCGGATAAAGGTGAAAGTAGATTTGCCGGTGGAACAACTAAGTGATGATGATTTGAGTGACTATTTTATACTTGCCACTTTGGACAGTTCGGATATGGAATACGTATTCAAGAAACACTTTGGGTCTGCATCACCGGCGGCGAGAAAGGTCATGTATGATATGCTCGCACCACCTTTACTGGAAGATGCATTGATTAGAGAAACCCATCCTTTGTTAAAGACATATTTGAAGAAAAGAATCGACGAGCGAAAAGAGTAACATTGGCCCGTCTGACGTGGGCCGAATCTACACCCATGACCGTGTGCAACCGGGTTATATTGACATTGCACATGAAATATGTAATATTTTCTATGCCGAGTTGGATTAAGGCGAAAAGGTTCAGTGCATTCACGGCCTTGCCATACGGCGGGAATCCAGCGTGGGTCGTTATGGGAGCTGAGGATTTGACCGACCGGGAAATTCAGACCATTGCCTCAGATCTGAACCCGCATTCGGACACCGCCTTTGTATTTCCCGAATCAACTACTGAAGCGGATATTTTCCTTCGTTTCTTTAATGGAAATCATGAAGTCAACTTCTCCAGCCACGCAGCCATTGCCACATATTTTGCGCTCAGCAGTGAGGGAGTGCTCAAGCTAAAAGAGCCGGAAACAATAGTCAAACAACGGACTAAAACCGGTATCAATTCAGTGGAATTAAGAGTGGAAGGTGAAAGGATAACCAGGGCAACAATTACATTAGCCAAGCCATCCTACCTTGACCTCGAGATAAATCCAGCTTTGGTGGCCCGCTTTTTAGGGTTTAGTCAAGCCGATGTGACGGGAGCAGGTCTACCTATGGACGTGGTTTCCACCAGTTTCTATGATCTAGTTGTTCCCGTGCGTTCGCTCAAAGAGATGAGAAATATCGTGCCGAATTTCTCACTAATGGACAGTTTTTGCGTAAGGCTTGGAATTAGCGGCATTATTGTTTTCTGCCGGCAGACCTTTGATGTCGAGAGTACTGCCTTCATGCGTCATTTTACACCTTCGACAGGGATCAATGAAAATCCTATTTCGGGCCTTGCTGCCGGGAGTTTGGGTTGCTATCTGCTTAAGCATAAAATGCTGGAGCCCGCGAATTTCTCGCGGATAATCATCGAGCAGGGGCATCTGCAGCAGAAACAGGGCAAGGTGTATGTGCACCTTGAAACTACCCGGGGTCAGATTTACCGTGTTAAGATTGGCGGCAACGCGGTGATTACTTTTACTGGCTACATACTTACTCCATAAGCATCCGTAGCAAATTTCAACTTAGGTTTTTCTTGACGAAAAGAATATTCTGAATATACTTGAAGCCATGTCGAGCAAATTCTCGGGCGGCGTCCACCCTCCGGAAAACAAGAATACAGAAAGCTGTGCCATTGAGATCATGCCCGCACCGAAAAAAGTATACATACCTTTTTCTCAGCATACAGGAAAGCCCGCTAAACCTCTGGTGAAAAAGGGTGATGAGGTAAAGATCGGGACCATGATAGGAGAGGCCGACGGCTTCATCTCTGCATCGGTGCATGCCAGCATTGCGGGAAAAGTGATCGATATTGTTGATCACCCGCATCCGGTTGTTGGTTCGTCACTGTGTTGTGTGATCGAGTCGAATGACTCAGAAGATTGGATACCCGACTTGAAGGGCGAACAGGATATGGGTTCTATGACCAAGGAAGAGCTGGTTGGAGCAATCAAGGATGCCGGTATTGTTGGCCTGGGCGGCGCGGCTTTTCCGACCCATGTGAAACTTTCACCGCCCAGGGACAAGAAAATTGACACGCTGATCATAAACGGTTGTGAATGCGAACCGGTACTTACGGCCGATCACCGGTTGATGCTTGAATACGCGAAAGCGATCGTTGAAGGTGCGCAGGTGTTTCAGAAAATCCTCGATGCACCGGATCTCCTTTTCGGGATCGAAGATAACAAGCGGGACGCCGTAGGGCTTTTCAAGAAAGAAGGGGTCCGTGTTGCGCTGCTGAAAACGAAGTACCCTCAGGGTGCTGAAAAACAGTTGATCAAGGCAGTCCTGAAACGCGAGGTCCCCAGAGGGGGTCTTCCCATGGACGTGGGTTGTGTCGTGCATAATGTTGGTACCTGTCATGTGGCATTGCTTGCGATAAAGCATCGTAAACCATTGATTGATCGGGTACTTACTGTGGCTGGTGATGGCGTCAAAGCGAGCAAAAACATTCTAGTGCGGATCGGGACTCCGGTACATGATATCATTGAATACTGCGGTGGCTATGTTGTGCCGCCGAAAAGAATAATACTCGGTGGCCCAATGATGGGGATTGCTCAGTATACAGACACAGTGCCCGTGATCAAAGGTACATCAGGAATCCTTGTATTGCAGGATGCAAAGATGATCGAGGAGGGTCCGTGTGTGCGCTGCGCGAGTTGTGTTGATACCTGTCCAATGGGGCTGATGCCAACCGAGATGTGCAACTACGTGAAAAACAAGAACTTTGATATGGCTAAGAATTATGGTGTGCTTGATTGCATTGAGTGCGGCTGCTGTGCCTATGTTTGCCCAGCCGCGATTCCGCTCGTACATTATTTTAAATACGGAAAGAGCGAGATATGGAGAAGGTCGAGAACATAAAGAAAATGCTGGTTGTCTCAGCTTCGCCGCATATCAGGTCCAAGGACAAGACGGGTAATGCGATGCGCATCGTGACCATTGCTCTGCTGCCGGCTTTGGTTTTTGCTACATACCTATTTGGTTTGCGCGTGTTGATCATAACGGTAATCAGTATTCTCGCCGCAGTTGGTTCCGAGGCGTTATTGCAGAGGATGTTGGGTAAGAGAATAACGATTGCCGATGGTAGCGCTATTCTGACCGGGCTATTGCTTGCCTTTAATCTACCGCCTAATGTTCCGTGGTGGCTGCCCGCGGTCGGTAGCGCTTTTGCCATCATATTTGCCAAGCAATTGTTCGGAGGTTTAGGGTATAATTTTATTAATCCTGCTTTGGCCGGCCGTGCATTTCTGATGGTCTCATGGCCTTCATTGATGACAAAAGAATGGTTGGCACCAGTCGGTGGCACGTTATCCGGGATCGATGGAATCAGCGCAGCAACACCACTCAGTTTGTTGAAGAATCCTGCGAACTATGGCGATCCTCAAATCATTGTCAGACAGCTCAACGATTTCGATACGATACGCAACATTTTCTTCGGTAAAATCGGTGGGTGCATCGGTGAGACATCAGCACTCTTTCTGCTCCTCGGTGGTTTGTTCTTGGTCTTCTTGAGGATTGTCGATTACCGGATCGTCATTGGATATCTGGGTAGTTTTGCGCTCCTCGCCTGGTTGTTACCGACTCAGGGTAGCGTTGTATTCCATGTTTTTGCCGGCGGTCTCATGCTCGGCGCTTTCTTTATGGCAACGGATTGGGTAACATCCCCGGTTACCAAGAAGGGTCGATGGATATTCGGTATCGGATGCGGAGTCATTACGATTATCATAAGAATTTGGGGAGGTTATCCTGAGGGTGTTTCTTATTCGATTCTCCTCATGAATGTTTTTACACCGGTAATCGACCGGTTAACCAGAGAACGGATATTTGGTGAAGTAAAGAAGAAGGGAGTGAAGAAATGACCAGCACGCGTCAGATGGTAGTCACGCTCTTTGTCGTTGCCGTGACCTGTGCGGTGATACTTTCTTTTGTGTACGCTTTCACAGAACCGCGCATCGCGGAAACCCAGGCGAAGTTGACCCTCAGCGGTTTGGAAGAAGTAATCAGCGCTCACAAATATGTTGAGGTCATACCTGGTACATTGTGGCAGGCAATGGATTCTTCGGATCATGAGATCGGAATTGTATTCCGCGTGTTTCCGCAAGGGTATGGTGGTCCGATCCCGATAACAGTCGGGTTAGATCGCGAAGGTACTATTACCGGCGTCCGGATAGCCAGCGCGGCTGAGGGCCTGTCGGAAACTCCCGGACTTGGTGCCAAGATTACCGAACCTACATTTACCGGGCAGTTCAAAGAAAAGTGTGCGGCCGAGATTGCGCTCGAGCAGGATGGGGGTGCGATTCAGGCAATCACCGCGGCAACGATTTCTTCGCGCGCGGTCAGTGAAGGGGTAAGAAAAGGCATCCAAGCGTATGCCGAGTATCTGGCATCTACATTTGACATGACGGGTGTCTTTTCTGGAGCAAACAACTTCATCGAGATTATTGCGGATAGCCTTTGGTATGCGTTAGCAGACTCAGACACCGTTGGCATCGTGTTCACTGGCGTTGCCGAAGGTTATTTTGACTGCATAAAATTCTTGGCCGGCTACAGCCGGGAAGGAAGGATCGCAGGCGTCGCCATTCTGTATTCACAGGAGACTGAAGGCATTGGCGAGGTGATCCGGGACGAGGAATTTCTCGGGAAGTTTAAACAAGGTATCCCCGAAGCGATCAGCGGGGCGACAATTTCATCAAAAGCCTTGATTGATGGCATGACGAGTGGTATCGAAAAGTACAAGGAGTACGCTCGGTGACGAGACTCAATATCTTCACGCGCGGTCTAGTAAAAGAGAATGCAGTCTTTGTGCTGATGATCGGACTCTGCCCGGCACTGGCGACCTCAAGCACGGTGCGTGATGGTTTTGGTATGGGCCTTGCGGCGACTTTTGTGCTTGTATTTTCCAACTTGATAATCTCTATGCTGAGAAAAAATATTCCCAATGAAGTAAGGATTCCCATTTTTATTCTCATTATCTCCACTTTCGTTACCATCATTGATTATATGATGCAGGCATTCCAACCTGACCTCTACCGTGCACTTGGCGTCTTCGTACCTTTGATCGTGGTCAACTGCATGATTTTGGGTAGGGCTGAGGCATATGCTTCGAAGAGCTCAGTTCTTGATTCGATGCTGGACGGCTTGGGAACCGGACTGGGTTTCACCCTTGCCCTGACTGTCATGGGTACGATAAGGGAAATTCTGGGTAATGGAACTTTCCTGGGCATGACTGTGCTTGGCGAGAGTTTCAAGAGCGCGCCGGTTATTTTCATGATCATGTCACCGGGTGCATTTCTGGTGATCGGTATTCTGAAGGCCTTGATTAACAAATACGTGAAGAAGGAGCTCAGATGAAGAGCCCGGCCCTGATCTTCCTCGCCGCATTTTTGGTCAACAACATCGTCCTGATGCGTTTTTTGGGTCTGTGTCCGTTCTTCGGCGTTTCGAGCACTGTGGAAACGGCAACCGGCATGGGCATGGCGGTGATATTTGTCATGACGCTTGCCGCCTGGATCACCTGGATTGTCTTCAATGTTATTCTCCTACCCTTGAATCTCGTTTTCCTGCGTACCGCAATCTTCATCCTTACTATCGCATCGCTCGTCCAGCTGGTCGAGATGTTTCTGAAAAAATCGTACCGGGCATTATATAATGCACTGGGTATCTACTTGCCATTGATCACCACAAATTGCGCGATTCTAGGTATCACGTTTTTGAACATCGATAACAAATTCAGTCTCTTGAACGGTACGGTCTTTGCGATCGGAACCGGCTTTGGGTTTACCCTCGTTATCATCACCTTTGCCGCGATCCGTGAGCGGCTGGACCTGGCGCCCATAAACCCATCGCTCAAGGGTTATCCTATTTCCTTTATTGCCGCGAGCCTCATGGCCTTGGCTTTCCTTGGCTTCACCGGCCTGTTCGGCTTGACCTAAGCACCGGTTTTTCGCCACACACTTCCACCAGTCAACTAAATGATATAATACATCATGATCACATCTGATTTATTTCCTAATCTGTTACTCTCAGAATTACCAGAATGACAGATTGACATGATAGGTGGTTGGGGTATAATAGAGCATGAGAAAGAGGAAGATGTTAGAAACGCACTACCGCGCTTCGAGATTTTGTCGCGTATTGGGCAATCCAACTGTATACCAAATTCTTCAGTTGCTGAAAATGTCTGCGCATACACCAACAGAATTGGCAGAAAAAGTCGGTGTATCCTTGAAGACTATTTCCGGTACGCTTCGTAACATGCGTCAGATCAACCTAGTGCGCTATGAACCACAGAATAAGAACAAGGTATACTTCCTCAAAGACAAATTACTCCCTGAAGTTTTGTTACACATCGAGAAGTATGTCGATAAAATGCGGGTACAGAAATGGTGATCCGACAATCTCAGAATTACCAGAATGACAGATTGACAGTTTGCATGATTTCCACGAGTTTAAGATGAAACTATTCTCTGATGCGTGTAAGGGTTGAGTCATGGATGCGTTTAAGGCGATAAAGTGGCGCCGGAGTGTACGCAGTTTTTCTCAGCGGCCGATTGAGCGTGGGAGAGTAACGCAAATTTTGGAGGCCGCACGGCTTGCGCCCTCATCAAGCAACCGTCAGGCCTGGCATTTTGTGGTTGTCGACGACAAAGCGATCATTGGGCAGATCCCGGGCACGGCACCGGTCGGGACACAACGCATCGTTAATTTCATCAAGAAGGCGCCGCTCGTTATTGCCGGGTGTTACACCAAAGCGATTACTCATTATATCGCACAGTTTGCGGGTCACGAAAATCATCTCGTGGATGTGTCGATCGCCATGGCCCAGATGACACTGGCGGCAACTGAGCTGGGCATCGGTACTTGCTGGATAGGGTGGTACGGTGAATCACGGTTGCGGAAGTTATTGAAGTTGCCCCGCAGATACAAAATTGTTGCGCTTTTGGTGCTCGGCTACCCGGCCGAGCCGTCGACCGAGGAATCAATTGCGGGTATCCCAGCGAGGTCCCGTAAAGCTCTAGCCGACATTGTATCCCATAACACATTCGGTGAAAGTTATTAGCTACTCATTCACAAAGACCGACCAACTTACTCGTGCATATCTATAAAAAACGTGGTAGTTTTTTAGGCTACCACGTTCTTTAACTAATCTTATCTCTATAATCTATATTTGTATCTCCGAAATCACGGAACTAGTAAAGTTCCAAATACTTATCCAGTTCCCACTTGGATACCTGGGTTGAATACTCATCCCATTCTTTGAGTTTGATGTCGTAGTACCTCTGGAAAAGAGTGTCGCCGAATGCACTCTTTGCGATCTTGCTCTGGCTATAATATCCTAATGCTTCCCAGAGAGACCGCGGTAGTAAATCAATGCCTTTGTCTTTCAATTCATGAGTTTCGAGCGCGTACACGTTTTCTTCTATTGGTTTTGGGGGTTTGGAGTTACTATTAATTCCTTCGAGCCCTGCCCTTAAAACCGTTGCGAAGAGTAAATAAGGGTTGGCTGAGGGATCGCAGGAACGCAGTTCGACACGCGTGCTCTTGTATTTGTTGCGGCTTATTTTCGGGACCCGGATCAATGCCGAACGGTTCATACGTCCCCAGCAAATATAGACCGGAGCTTCGAATCCGGAGACGAGTCGTTTGTAAGAATTAACGAGGGGCGATGTGATTATGCTTATCTCTTTCATTGATTCAAGCACACCTGCGAGATAACTATAGGCAAGATTGGATAGCCCGTAGTCATCCTTGGCGTCAGCAAAAAGATTCTTCCTGTTCTTGAAGATACTTTGGTGGATATGCATACCGTTGCCGGCCGCGCCAAATATCGGTTTGGGCATGAATGTCGCATAGAGTCCATATTCCTCGGCGACCTGTTTTATCACCATGCGTGCGGTAAGAATATTGTCGGCGAGGGTTAAGGCATTTGTATACAACAGATCGATTTCATGTTGCCCTTTGCCTACTTCGTGGTGACCGGCTTCGACCTCGATGCCGAATTCCTGCAGACGGTCACACATAGTTTTTCGGATCTTCTGTGCCAGATCGCCGCCCAGGTCAAAATAGCCCACCCGGTCATGGGGTAAGGTGAGTACCTTGTCACCGTCGCGTTTAAAGAGGTAGAATTCCAGCTCGGCGCCAACATAGAATTCCATACCCTTTTTGTGAAGGATATCAACGTTAGCCTTGAGGATTGATCGCGGGTCGACTGGTGCCGGTTTGTGGTCGGGCGCGTAAACATCGCATATGAAGCGAGCGGTTCTCTCTTCGTCCCGGGGAATGATGGCGAAGGTTTTGGGGTCAGGCACGAGATACATATCACTCTCAAAGATGCGGCCGAAGCCTTCCACGGAAGAGCCGTCAAACCAGATTCCGTCTTTTAGGATCTTCTTTAGATGCTGGACCGGAATCGTTTCACTTTTTACCGAACCGAGGATATCAGAAAACCAAAGATCAATGAATTTTACCTTCTCTTTTTCTATCTTCTTGAAGATAGCATCGATCATTATTTTCTCCGTATCCGCTTAGCGGTTCGGCGCTGGGTTTTCTTGCTTTTTTTCTTGGCTCCAACGTATTGAGTGAGCGCTTTTGCCTGGGTGAAAAGCATGAGATAGTCAGGTCCCCCAGCCTTGGAGTCAGTCCCGGACATGTTGAAGCCGCCAAACGGCTGGATGCCAACCAGGGCACCAGTACATTTGCGGTTAATATAGAGATTACCGACGAAAACTTCTCGCTTTGCCTTCTCAATTTTCTTCTCATTCTTTGTATACACGGCACCGGTGAGCCCATATTCCGAATCATTGGCCAATTGTACTGCATGGTCAAAGTCTCTAGCTCGTGTAACACCGAGTACTGGACCAAAAATCTCTTCCTGGAAGATCCTGTGGTGGCTTTCAATATCGGTAATGACCGTCGGTCTTATGAACCACCCATCACCCGGCGCTGGTTCGCCACCGCAGACACAATTTCCTTCGGATTTTCCGATCTTGATATATTCAAGTATCGAATTGTAAGCAGATTCATTGATTACGGCTCCCATGTAATTGCCATATTCTTTTGTCGGGCCAACCGTTATTGCTTCAACCGTGGGGATGAATTTTTTCATAAACTTATCATAGATCTTATCATCAAGGATCAATCGTGAGCAGGCAGAACATTTCTGACCTTGATATCCAAATGCCGAAGTTCTGACACCGGCTACAGCACTGTCGATGTCAGCCTCCGAATCCACAATGATCAAATCCTTGCCACCCATTTCAGCGACAACCCTCTTTATCCACATCTGACCGGGTTGTGCTTTACCCGCTTGCTCGACAATACGTAGGCCAACGGGTTTTGAGCCGGTGAATGCGACGAATCGTGTTTTTGGATGTCGGACCAGGTAATCACCTGCTATGGCGCCGGGTCCAGTTAGAAAATTGACAACACCCACGGGGACCTTTGCCTCTTCCACAATCTCCATGAACTTGGCGGCAATTCCCGGCGAATCACTTGATGGTTTCAGAATAACGGTATTGCCGCTGACGAATGCCGCGGTTGTCATGCCGGTTAAGATTGCCAATGGAAAATTCCAGGGCGGGATCACAATACCTACTCCGAGTGGAATGTAGACCTGTTTGTTGATTTCCCCTGGAAATTTGTAGAGCTTCGGTCCTTTATCATACCTTAAAGCCTCAAGTGCATAATAGTCACAAAAATCAATAGCCTCGGCAACATCGGCATCGGCTTCAAGCCAGGTCTTGCCCTCTTCAAGAACCATCCAAGCGTTCAGCTCAAAGCGGCGCCGGCGCATGATATTTGCCATTTTGAATAGATAGTTTGCCCTGGTTTTGGCTGGAGTATACCGCCAGGATTCGAAAGTCTCAAGCGCGACTTGCATGGCGCGCTCGGCCGTCGGCTCGTCTGCCTTCTGGAAGGTCCCGATAACTTCGCCCTTTTGTGACGGGTTATATGAATGAAATTTGTTGTCTAATCTAATCCTTTCACCACCGATTATTATGCTGTATTCCTTGCCGAATTGGGATTCAACCTGGGCGATCGCTTTTTCCATCTTCTTCCGGTTTGCTGCTTTAGTGAAGTCATTATATTTCTCAGTTTTGAATGGTTTCATCAATCCTCCTTAAGCCCCATTATACCCAGGGAAAAGCCAAAGTCAAGAAAATCTGGGAGGGACTGGCTCCGTAAGGTGCCTGTCCCATTGTCAGCGACTGCGTCGATGCCAGTTTCACACATATCTTTGCTTTGATAGTGAAAGTGAGTATCCCGTACCAACGGGGGAGAGTTTCTTTGCAGAATCTAATGCCTGATTTTACATTCTATAAAGTCATTATTGACTTTCGTTAATGTGTTGTTATATTAACACATGAGAAAAATAATACGATTTTCAATTGTGTTTACTATCGTCCTGTCATGTGCCGGTATTAAGGAGCGCCTGGCAATAAAAGAATGCAAATTTGCGCTCGTTTCAGTTAGACCCCACACATTCACTTTCTCCAATCTGAAGCTGGATTTTAATATCAAGGTGGACAATCCGAATAATGTTGATGCGGTGCTTGATAAGCTTGTTTATACTTTTTTTGCCAACAATACGGGTGTTTTTTCGGGCACAACCGGTGAGACAGTCAATATCCAAGCTAAGAAATCTGAGCAGTTCACCACCACGATCACTCTTGAATACAGCAAGATCGGGCAGGCGTTGGCTGAAGCGATGAAATTGGGATCAGCTGCTTATCGTATCGACGCACGTGCATACGTCAGTACTCTATTGGGAGAAATAAGTTATCCAGTTAGCATCGAATTACAGTAGTATTAGTTTGGGAGGAGGCAAATGGCTAAGAAGCGTAAATCATGGCATGAAAAACTGCATGACAGCAAAGGCTTGCCCAAAGTAATCGAGATAGACGAAAAGATGAGCAAAAGATGGGGTGGTGGCACGGTTGTGATCCCGGCGCCAATTGAAGTTGATGAGCTCATGCGAAAAGTTCCAAAGGGCAAAGTAATCACCATTAATGAAATTCGGGCACACATGTCCAGGAAACACAAGGCCACGATCGGTTGTCCGATCACGTGTGGTATCTTTGCCTGGGTCGCGGCACATGCCGCGCATGAAGCCTGGCAGGCAGGAAAAAGACGGATCACTCCATACTGGCGTACCCTAAAAACCGGCGGCATTATCAACGAAAAATATCCGGGTGGGGTAGACGTGCAAAAGAAACTGCTGCAAAAAGAGGGGCATAAGATAGTAAAGAAGGGTAAAAAGTATGT